>CP107199.1:1237500-1537500 GCA_025758065.1 Lachnospiraceae bacterium | reverse complement strand
TTTATATTATGTACATTTTTTAGACACATTTATTCCGTATTATAATAAGCGTCCACCGAGAGGCGGACAAGGCCTTTGTTTCAAGTGGTTACTTGAAATCACAAAGCTTTTTCATACTCATACCGGACGGAGGAATCCGTCCGGCCCCCCTAAATAATTTTATACCCCTCTAAAAATGCGATAACCCGTTCTGTGTAAGCAGAGCGGGGTTTTTTTATGTTTTTCTTAACATTAGCCGATCATACTGTACTACTGTTTTTCCAGTACTAACTATTGTTTTTTCTTTTTTTAGTAATGTATAAACTGCTTGTCCTTTTGTGTAATCCTTCTCTCCTTTTTGGAAAAAGGACCTGCAGAAAAAATGTCCCTGTTCTATATTACGATCAAGAAAAATATAAATATCCATTTCTTTATAAGGCGTAGACAAAAGATATTCCGCTTCTATCATTGAAAATGTTTGTAATTTTTCATTGTAACGAAAAATTGTTTTATTGCTGTCTAAAAGATACTCTATTTTATCAAAGAAGCACATACGATCTTGTATTTCCGGAAAATAACGGCTCTTTTTGATATCTTCCATGCAGATCGTTTTTGAAAGTATTTGATGAAATATCTTCTCACGATTTCCTCTTGCCAGACGGAGATCACGCAATTTATGTAGTCCAACTAAATGATGAAACTCTGTTGGATCAAAGCGGAGGGTTAATTCTGTTAATCGATTTTTGCGGCCTAAAACAATATGGTACTGAACATCCAATAACTGTTCAAAAGCTTCCGCACATTCCAATAAATGGTCCATATTTCGTCCCCCTCCTTATGTATAAAAGAAAACCGCCCTGTATAAACAAGACGGTTTTGAGCATTTTCATTCGGTCCATTGACCTACTCCGGTTTGAGGTTTCACTGCACAACCCCTCTTGAAGACTCCGTATAGCAAGGCTTTCCGGTACGCTGCTATCCTTCAACGTCTGGACAAACACACACTGTTGTCTGTCTGATATTATCATTATACAGTGAGGGGAGAATTATGTCAAGAAAATCCTCAATTTTTCTGACTGTCTACTAATCTAATGGGACACGAAAACATCGAAACTATGCGGATCTACCTGACAAAATCTACTGAGGAACAGCGGGCTACGCTAAGGCTTTTAGACTTGTGTGATCAGATCCGCAGACAAGTGAGTGGTATAGTTATTTTGAAAACGATGTACTAAGATTGTAATGCAGGTTTTCTGTATGAACATTTTTCACTTAAGGAGGATTTTTTTATGACAGGACAGATGAATGAGAATGGTGTAAGTACAGCAGGTAAACGGACGCAGGCACAGTTCCGGCGGTTTTTGGTGGAACGGAATATGTCGGAGCAGACAATCAAAGCTTATTCTTATGCTGTGAAACAGTTTTACGGGCTGTATCCCCAGCTGACGGATAAAAATCTGCAGCTTTATAAAGTATTTCTTATTGAACGTTATAAACCACAGACTGTCAACCTGCGGCTTCGTGCCATGAACTGTTTTGTACGTTACAGGGAAAGCTCCCTGTGTCCGGTCTCTATGGTACATGTGCAGCAGAAAGGATTTTTGGAACAGATCATCAGTCAGGCAGATTATGAGTTTTTAAAACAGCGCTTATGGGAAGATGGGGAATATAATTATTATTTTCTTATACGGCTTATGACTGCTACCGGGGTGCGTATCAGCGAATTGGTATTGTTTGATGTTGAAGATGTAAAAAAGGGATACCGGGATATTTATTCTAAGGGGAATAAGCTGCGCAGAGTTTACATTCCGGCTGTTTTGCGAACAGCTTTTAAGGAATGGCCCGGTTTTTCCCAGCGTCCGGATGGGATCTTATTTTTAAACCGGTTTGGAGCTCCCTTATCTGCTTCCGGTATCCGTTTCCAGTTAAAGGTTTTTGCAGCAAGATACGGCATTGACCCGGATGTTATGTACCCTCATTCTTTCAGGCACCGGTTTGCAAAGAATTTTATTGAAGTGTGTCCGGATATTGCCCTGTTATCGGATCTTTTAGGGCATGACAGCATTGAAACCACACGGATCTACCTGCGGCACAGCAGCCGGGAACAGTACCGTATTGTTAATCAGGTTGTAAACTGGTAATGGCAGGGGGTGCATTACATGGAAACTACATTTATTTTTCCCTCAGATAATACCAGGTTTGAAGAAAACGGATCTGAAAATACACTATCCAACGACCTGGAACTGACCCTTTTTAAGGACTTTCTGCTCCGCAAAGGAGCTTCTGATAATACGATCCGTATTTATCTTCTGGCTGTCCGCCACTTTTTCTCCCATTCTGATACGATTAACCCTGAAAACCTCCAGGCCCATAAAGCATGGCTTTTGGAGCATTACCGTCCTGCTACTGTAAATGTACATATCCATGGCATGAATCAGTATTTGCAATATCTGGAAATTTCATCTTTTAAACTTCCTGCCGTAAAATACCAGCAGAAGACTTTTATTGACAATGTAATATCTAAAAGGAACTATGAGATACTAAAAAAGAAGCTGAAAAGGGATGAAAACTGGTTCTGGTATTTTGTAGTACGGTTTTTAGGAGCAACGGGAATGCGGGTCAGTGAACTTTTGAAAATAAAGGCGGAGCATGTAAAACTTGGGATGATGGATCTGTATTCAAAGGGCGGCAAAATGAGACGTATTTATTTTCCTGCTGCTCTTTGTGAAGAAGCGGAAATATGGCTGAAAAGGCGTGACATCATTTCCGGTTATATTTTTACAGGGAGAAATGGACAGGTGATCACTGCCAGAGGTATCCATTCCCAGTTAAAGGTACTGGCAAAACGGTATAGGATCCCCTCTGAACAGGTTTATCCTCACTCTTTCAGGCACCGGTTTGCTAAGAATTTTCTGGAGAAGTTTAATGATATTTCCCTGCTGGCAGATCTGATGGGACATGAAAGTATTGAGACTACACGGATCTACCTGACCCGGTCTTCAGAAGAGCAGCAAAAATTGATCGACCGGGTAGTGAAGTGGTAGTGAATATGATATAATGAGCGCAGGGAAAAACAAGCGGCTGCGCAGCAGACATTTGTTTTTCACAAGCCATTAACGAACGAATCGCCTGCGTAAGCAGGCAGTAGAGCGCGAATGCGCGGGATTCGTGAGTGACCCCTCGCAAGAAAATACAACAAAGGATGGACAACTTATGTACAAATACACCTGGTATCAATGGCTGAGTTTCTTCTATATATATTGCTTTTTCGGATGGATCTTTGAATCTTCTTATGTATCCCTGAAACAGCGACGATTTGTAAACCGCGGTTTTCTGCGGCTTCCTATGCTGCCTCTTTATGGCACGGGAGCGGTGATGATGCTGTGGGTATCTCTTCCATTTAAAAGCAGTCTGGTCATGGTTTATATTTCCGGTGTGATCGGGGCTACGGTCCTGGAATATGTAACTGGATGGGGAATGGAACGGCTGTTTAAGATGAAATACTGGGATTACAGCAACCAGCCTTTTAACTTAAATGGATATATCTGTCTTTCCTCTTCTGTTGCATGGGGATTTTTGACGATTTTTCTCACTGAGGTGATCCACAAGCCCATTGAACGATGGGTGCTTCATGTTCCAACTATGATCGGCATCCCATGTTTGTCCGTGATCACAGTGGTTTTCATTATTGATACTGCAGAATCTGTACGTACTGCCCTGGATCTTGCCAAGGTTCTGGATGCCATGACAAAGATGAAAGCGGAACTGGACGATGTTCAGGTACAGCTGGCATTATTGAAGGCAGAAACAGAGCAGAAACTGGAAGAAGCAAAAGAAGATACTGCTATGAAGCTGGAAACTCTCCGTGTAGAAGCAGCCGGAAAAGCTGCACTGCTGCGAAATGAGACTGCCCAGCGTGCAGCCCAGCTGAAATATGAGACAACGGAGCGGACTGCCAGACTGCGGTATGAGACTGCATTAAAAGCTGCCCAGTTAAAGGAACTTGCTGATGAAAAAGCGTCTCAATACCGTGAAGAAGCTGCCTCCAGGATGGAGACTGCCAGAAATATAAAAGCAGCTATGGCAGCCAGCCGCAATGAACGTCTGGCAGCTATGAACAGCCGGATAGCAGAACTGACAAAGAAGCGTCAGGATATGACGAAACATATGAATTTCTACCACAAAAGTATTCTGCGTGGAAATCCTTCTGCATCTTCTATACGGTTTGCAGCAGCTTTAAAGGAATTGAGGGAAGCAGCTGAGAATAAGAAAAAGTAAGATATTATATTCCCGCCGGTGACTGGCGAGAAAAGCACAAAAATAACCCCCAGAATGTGAATTTTCCGTTCTGGGGGTTTTTGCGTTTGCCAGGTATACTTATGAGCCCCGAGCTAACGCGCTCTATTGCCTGCTTACGCAGGCGATTCGTTCGTTAATGGCCCTAGAAAAACAAATGTCTGCTGACGCAGCCGCTTGTTTTTCCCTGCGCTCATTATATCTTATACTCACGAATCCCGCGCATTCGCGCTCTACTGCCTGCTTACGCAGGCGATTCGTTCGTTAATGGCTTGTGAAAAACAAATGTCTGCTAACGCAGCCGCTTGTTTTTCCCTGCGCTCATTACATCATCTTATCAACCATAGCCATAACAGCTGCGCCAAGTGCATTTTCTTTCTCTTCTGCATCCTCCAGAGAGGTTCCCTTTACGCCGAAGTAGAATTTGATCTTTGGCTCAGTGCCGGATGGTCTTACGCAGATCCATGCACCGTCTTCCAGGTCATAGTAAAGAACGTTGGAAGAAGGAAGTCCGGTTGGCTTCACTTCGCCGGTTGCCATATCTTTGATGGTGTCTAACTTGTAGTCTCTTGCAGAAGTTACTTTGTAACCGCCAACTTCAGTTGGGGTATTATTTCTCAGTGTTTCCATAATGGACTGGATCTTTGCAAGTCCTTCGATGCCGGATAAGCCGATAGCCTTTACCGCGTCTTTGTAATAGCCGTATTTCTCATACATGGCGATCATGGCATCCCATAAGGTCATGCCTTTCTGCTTGTAGTATGCAGCTGCCTCGCAGAGAGCGGCTGTTGCGGAAATAGCGTCCTTATCACGGGCATAGGTTCCGATCAGGCAGCCGTAGCTTTCTTCCATTCCGAAAAGGTATGTACCATGTCCGGTAGTCTCATTCTTTAAGATCTGCTTTCCGATCCACTTAAATCCGGTAAGAACCTCGATCAGTTCTGCACCGTAGGCTTTTGCTACTGCATCGATCAGGTTGGTGGAAACTATGGATTTAACTACCTGACCGTCTGCAGGGATCTTTCCAGCTGCCTGCTTCTGGCTGAGCACGTACTCACACAGCAGGGAACCGGACATATTTCCTGTTAACGGGATATATTCGCCGGACTTAGTATCTTTTACATATACACCGAGACGGTCTGCATCCGGGTCAGTAGCCAGTACCAGATCTGCATTTTTCTCTTTTGCCAGCTTTAAGCCCAGCTCAAATGCCTCTTTTGCTTCCGGGTTTGGATAGCTTACAGTTGGGAAATCACCATCTGGCAGCTCCTGCTCCGGAACTACGTATACATGGGTAAATCCGATCTCTTTCATAACTCTTCTTGCAGGAATATTTCCTGTTCCGTGAAGAGGTGTGTATACAATAGTGATCTGATCCTGCATCTCATCAATGGCCTTCTGGTTTACTACCTGAGCCTTTACCTGGGCAATATATTTGTCATCGATCTCCTGTCCGATCACCTGGTACAGACCTGCTGCTGTTGCAGAAGCCTCGTCTGTGGTCTTTACTGTAGACAGATCTTCAATAGCCAGAACTTCTTCTGTAACGCCTTTGTCATGAGGAGGTGTAAACTGTGCGCCATCTTCCCAGTATACTTTGTAACCATTGTATTCCGGCGGATTGTGGCTTGCTGTGATATTGATACCTGCTACGCAGCCCAGCTCACGTACTGCAAAGGACAATTCCGGTGTTGGACGAAGGGATTCAAACTTATATGCCTTGATACCGTTTGCTGCTAAGGTCATAGCTGCTTCCATAGCAAATTCCGGGGACATATGACGGGAGTCGTATGCGATCGCTACGCCTTTGTCTGCTGCTCCCTGCTTGATAATATAATTTGCAAGTCCCTGGGTAGCACGTCTTACTACGTAAATATTCATACGGTTGATGCCTGCACCGATGATACCTCTTAAACCAGCGGTCCCAAACTCAAGGTCCATATAAAAACGCTCTTTGATCTCATTTTCATTTCCTTCAATGGCGCGCAGCTCTTCCTTTGTAGCCTCGTCAAAATAAGGGTTTGATAACCATTCCTGGTATATCTTCATGTAATCTTTCATTATAACATACTCCCTGCTACTAAAAACATATACAAATGTGCATATGCTAGATGATTTGCTATAATCTCACGATTTATAGTTACTGTTTCAACGTGTATGCTTTGGTGGTTAAAAGTAACACACTACTCACAAGTTCTTGTACACTCCACAGTCGTAAATTCCCGACTTAGCCATCGGTACACATCTGTAAATTCATATATTTGATTAGATACAGATTTCATCTAAGTAGTTTTTCCTTTCTTAATATTTTATGTTTTGCTACTTGGTTTTCGTAGACTTCTACCATTGTCCAAACGTCACCATCAAGGTTCTATCCTATAATTAGCAAGGCTGTTCCAACTTGCACTAGTACATCGTTTCGTAAATAACTGTACTAATCACGTAGGATGCGGATTTGAGTGTGCAGGTCTAAAAACGCAGGCGTAGCGGGCTACGCTGAGGCTTTTAGGCCTGTGCAATCAGATTTGCAGACAAGTGAGTGGTATAGTTATTTCGAAAACGATGTACTAGTTACTTCTCGACGTTTCCGACTGCTTTGACGTTAGCACAAACGAATACTCTGGATTTTGAGTATATTTGAACCTATTTGTTCACATTTAATTGTATTTTTAGTTACTTATCTTTCCTCCTGAATTAGATTTGGAGTCAAAAGGTCTTTGACATCCCCCCCTAATTCATGTTTTTTATTATACTATATCGCACATAAAAAAGAAAGTCTTAGAAGAAGCGAATCTTCTTTACCATCTCCACAAATTCCCGGTTGTTTCTGGTCTTTGCAAAGAGGTCTAATATCTTTTCTACTGCCTCATCCGGCTTTAGGGAATTGGTGGCTTTGCGGATAATATCCACTGCCTCTGCCTCTTCTTTTGTAAGGAGCAGATCGTCTCTTCTGGTACCTGATTTTAAAATGTCAATGGCTGGGAATATACGTTTTTCAGACAGCTTACGGTCCAGTACCAGCTCCATATTGCCGGTACCCTTAAATTCCTCGTAAACTACGTCATCCATACGGCTTCCGGTATCTACCAGGGCAGTTGCAAGAATGGTCAGACTGCCTTTTTCACGCATATTTCTTGCTGCACCGAAGAAGCGTTTCGGCATATGGAGCGCTGCCGGATCAAGACCTCCGGAAAGTGTACGGCCGCTTGGCGCAACTGTCAGGTTGTAGGCTCTTGCCAGACGGGTGATACTGTCTAAAAGGATGATAACATCTCTTCCATGCTCTACCAGACGTTTTGCCCGCTCAATGACCATTTCAGATACACGCTTGTGACGCTCCGGAAGCTCGTCAAAGGTGGAATAAATAACTTCTACATTTGGCCCTACAATAGCTTCCTTAATGTCTGTTACTTCCTCAGGACGCTCATCGATCAGCAGGATCATCAGATGCATATCCGGATGATTGGTGGTAATGGCCTTTGCCACCTGTTTTAAGAGAGTAGTCTTACCTGCTTTTGGCGGGGAAACGATCATACCACGCTGTCCTTTACCAATAGGTGCCAGCAGATCTAACACACGCATGGCAACAGTGGTCTTCTCTCTTGGATTTTCCATGTGGAGACGCTGATTTGGGAAAATCGGGGTCAGGTCCTCGAAGTTTGGTCTTGTTTCTGTGGCACTTAAGGGATAACCATTGACTGTTTTAATATAAAGAAGTGCGGCAAATTTTTCTGTAGCTGCTTTTATTCTTCTGTTTCCGATAATGATATCACCGGTCTTTAAGTTGAAACGGCGGATCTGGGACGGTGCTACGTAAACGTCATTTTCACCTGGAAGGAAGTTTTCACAGCGAATGAAACCGAAACCGTCAGGCATGACCTCTAAGATACCGTTTGCCTCGATACCACTATCTAATTCCGTCATGTCCTGTGTAGTCAGCCCCATGGCATCATTTCTGTATTCAGGTCTTGTCATGCGCTCCTGATTGTCCATATTCTGACTGTTATTCTGTCCATAGGTCTGATTCTGGGCAGAATAGCCCTGACTGGTAGAAGCTGCTGTCTGGGACTGGGAAACCGCAGTGCCAGATTCGGAATTGTCACGGTAGCTGCTGCTATTTCCGCTATTGTTATTATTATTGCTGTTATTATTGTAATTATTGTTATTGTTGCTGTTATTGCTATTGTTGCTGTAATTGTTATTATTGTTGTATCGATTATTGTTGTAATTGTTGTTTCCGTAGGTACGGATCTGAGGACGGGTCTGACCGTAACGCTCATAGCTTCTGTTATTTCTCTGGTTGTCACGGGAACGGTTGTCCTGGCTGCGGTTCTCCTGTGGGCGGGTCTCCTGACTGCGGTTTTCACGGTTTTCCTGGGAACGGTTCTCCTGTTCATGACTTTCCTGATAACGGGAGCTTTGTGGGCGGGTCTCCTGAACACGGTTTTCCTGCGTTTTGGGCGCCGGGACCTGCTTTGCCGGTGCTGGTGCTGCTGTCTCTTTTTCCTGCTTTCCTTTCTCTTCTTGTTCGCATAAAAGGTCGATGATCTCAGCCTTGCGGAGACCGCTGATACCTTTTATCCCCTCTTGTTTTGCCAGATCCTTCAGGGTAGTAAGGGACAATGTTTCTAATTTTTCACGCATATTATTCTCCTATCTGTTATGCATTCATGATCGCAATGTATATAATTTTTCATATTGTAAACAACGGGATTTTTTCCAGATACAGAAATTTCCTTAAAATAAATAGACAGAGCCTGCAGGCAGAATGAACTGCAGGCTGTTTTTCTTTACTTATTATAGTACGAAAATGCTACTCTTTCAACCATTTCATATGCTCTTTTATCTGCTTTTCGTATCCATTATCCGATGGTTCATAAAAAATCGTGCCTTCCATACCATCAGGAAGATATTGTTGGTTTACATAATGTTTCGGGTAATCGTGGGCATATTTGTAGCCTTCGCCATGTCCTAATTTTGCAGCACCCTTATAATGACGGTCCTGAAGATGAACAGGTACCGGCATGGTGCGGGTAGTCTTTACATTTTCCATGGCATTCTGGATCGCCATATAGGAAGCATTGCTCTTTGGGGCACAGGCTACATAGGAAGCCGCCTGGGAAAGGATGATCTGGGCTTCAGGAAGTCCGATGCGCTCTGCTGCAAGGGAAGCACTCACTGCCACGCTTAACGCCTGTGGATCTGCATTTCCCACATCTTCGGAAGCGCAGATCATAATACGCCTGGCAATAAATTTAATATCTTCCCCTGCATACAGCATACGGGCCAGATAATAAACAGCTGCATCCGGGTCTGAGCCCCGCATACTTTTAATGAAGGCGGAAACCGTATCATAATGGTTGTCCCCGTCTTTATCATAGCGCACTGCCCGCTTCTGTATACATTCCTGGGCAGCTGCCAGGTCAATATGTATCAGACCATCTTCACTGCGCCCGGTAGTGAGAACACCCAGTTCAATGGCATTTAAGGCTGCTCTGGCATCACCGTTGGCTGTATCTGCCAGAAAATCTGCAGCATCCTCATCCAGCTTTACCCGGTAAGTGCCCATACCACGTTCTGTATCAGTAACTGCCCTGTGGATCAGCTCCTTGATATCCTCTTTTTCCAGTGGCTTTAACTCAAAAATACGGGATCTGGAAAGAAGCGCCCCATTGACCTCAAAGTAGGGATTTTCCGTTGTTGCGCCGATCAGCGTCAAGGTACCGTCTTCTACAAAGGGAAGAAGATAGTCCTGCTGGCCTTTATTGAAACGGTGGATCTCGTCTACAAAGAGGATCGTCCGCCGTCCGTACATTCCCATATTGTTTTTTGCCTCTGAAACCACTTCTTCCATATCTTTTTTGCCAGCTACTGTGGCATTGATCTGTTTAAAATCAGCCTGTGTGGTATTGGCAATGACCTTTGCAAGAGTGGTCTTTCCTGTGCCTGGGGGACCATAAAATATAACAGATCCCAGTTTATCTGCCTTGATCGCCCGGTAAAGCAGCTTATCTTTTCCAATGATATGCTGCTGCCCCACTACTTCGTCCAGTGTCCGGGGACGGAGCCTGGATGCCAGGGGGGACTCTTTTTCCATGGCATTTTCTCTCATATAATCAAATAAATCCATTTATTTTCTCTCCATACCTTTTCGCTATGTACTTGTTGCCACTGATATTATTACTCAGATCACTACTCCGATCGTCACTTTGATTCCCACGCTGACACGCTCCACCGCCTGCCATCACAGGCTGAACCTTCCGTATATGGCCCGGTAAAAATATGACCCGGTAAAAACAAATGCCACCTGCACAGTGACGCCTGTTTTCCTTGCGGACTCATTCGATCAGTAATTCATCTGCCGTTACAAAAACATATCCTTCCTTTTGCAGTATATCGATCAATTCCAGAGCTGCTTCTACAGAGGAAGGAAATATATCATGTAATAATATAATATCCCCATCTTTTACATCTTTCAAGACCTGACGAATGATCTTTCCTGTATCTTTCAGCTTCCAGTCCAGGGAATCTAGTGACCACAGGACAGGTGTCATTCCAATCTCTTCTTCCAGCTCTTCATTCCAGTCTCCATAGGGCGGCCGTATATATTCCGGGCGTTTCCCTGTAATAGCTTCAATCTGTTCCTGTGTATGTTCCACCGCTTCACAGACCGCCTTCGCTCCTGCTTTCGTCAGCTGGATATGTTCATAACTGTGGTTGCCGATCAGATGCCCTTCTTCACTCATCCGCTTT
This sequence comes from Lachnospiraceae bacterium, assembly GCA_025758065.1. Taxonomy (NCBI): domain Bacteria; kingdom Bacillati; phylum Bacillota; class Clostridia; order Lachnospirales; family Lachnospiraceae; species Lachnospiraceae bacterium. The sequence continues at coordinate 1,526,472 of CP107199.1, read as the reverse complement.
ACAATGTCTTCTTCTCCTTCTATGTTCTTTCCCATAAGGAAAAAGGTGGCATGGACCCCACGTTCTTTCAGACCGTCTAATAAGATGGGGGTATATTTCCGGCTTGGACCATCATCAAAGGTCAACGCTATATACTTTGGCGTGCCTGCTGTTTTTGAAATTACCGGAAGGGAAAATATTTTTTCTGTATCAGTATGACCATTTTTCAGGAAGAGGGCGGACAGAAAAAGATCCGTAGTAAGAAGTAAAAAGAGAAAATATTTTATATATCGGTTATGCATGACACAGATCACCTAAAGACTGGTATCTGTTTATTTTATGCTGAAAAATATTGAAAAATACTGTTTTTATGTCAAATGTTAAAACAGGATCCAGCAGGTCTAAACAATCTGAAAGAAACATAGGACCTTTCGCATGCACGAATGGTCCTATGTCTTTTAGGGACTTATTTCACAGCCCTGTTTATCAGCCTGGTGCCTGACCAGTAGTTATCTCACTGCTGTTTCCTGTATTAGCGGAGTCCTTCTTTACTCCCGGTCCTACGTTTTTGCCTGTTACTTTCTGATCATCAGAAGAGGAACCTGAATTACTGTTGCCTGATGGACCTTCAGAAGGATTTACAGGGGTGATCTGTACGTTATTGCCTGTATTACCTGTATTGCTGCCTGAAACATTATTGCCGGTATTTGTATTTCCTGGATCCTGGCTATTCTGGTTACTGTCACTATTTTCCTGGCTCTGGACACTTAATGCTCCATCTGCACCAGCCTGGTAAACAGTTCCATTTATCTCTATTGACCTGCCAGCGACCATGCGGCCATCTGAAGGATCCAGATAATAATGGATTCCACCTGCATCGATCATACCGGTTGCCATGCGCCCATCACCATTAAAGTAATACCATGCGCCGTCTAACTGTCTCCAGCCGGTTGCCATAGCACCTGAGCCTTTCAGGTAATATTTACTGCCTGCTTCTGTAAGCCAGCCGGTCTGCATCACACCGTCACTGCCAGTATAGTACCAGATGCCATTATCATTGATCCACCCCTTTAACATATCACCGGAGCTGCCAAGATAATACCATTTGCCATTCTGGCCAGTCCAGCCAGTAAGCATTTTCCCGGAATTTTCCAGATAATACCGTTTGCCGCTGACCTCGATCCAGCCAGTCTGCATCACGCCGTCATTGCCGGTATAGTACCAGGTGCCATTATCATTGATCCAGCCTTTCTTCACAGCGCCGCTACTTCCAAGGTAGTACCATTTTCCATTTTCTGCCTGCCATCCAGTCTTCATTTTTCCGGTAGTGGTGTCCAGATAGTAACTTGCGCCTGCTACTGTGATCCAGCCGGTGGATGCAAGGCCATCTTTGTCCATGTAATACCAGTCATCCCCATCTTTCGCCCAGGCATTTTTCTGCTTCTGGTAATTTGCATAATAATAACGCTTTCCGTTAATAGTACGCCAGGTATCAGCGGGGATCACAGAAGAAAAGTCCTTAAACTGAAAGTCAATATCCACTCTTGTTTTGATGCCATTTACAGAGCCACTGCTGGTTGCCTGCCACATCACCGGATTCTGGTAGGTTGGGCGGGCAGAATAACGTGCTACCCATACAGGATAGTTCATCTGGCTCATATCCAGTTTGTTTTTCAGCCAGTTCTCATTTGCATAGATAATGGGGTAATAACCTGCTTGTGAGATCCGCTTGCAGAACGCATTAGCAATGGCTGCCAGCTCTGACTTTGAGAGATTTCCCTGAGTGGAATCTTCCATATCAAAGGCTACGGGATAAGAAATGGGATAATCATTAATAAGGTTTAACACAAAATCTGCTTCCTGGACTGCCATATCTGTGGTAGTTGCAAGGGAATAAATATAAACGCCTACTTTAATACCATTGGCAGCTGCATTCTGGATATTTTTGTGGAAATATGGATCTACCGCCCCTTTTGAACGTGTTCCCAGCATAACAAAGGAAATATCATCCTTTGCCACCTGGCTCCAGTTGATCTCTTCCTGCCATCTGGATACGTCAATTCCACGATGGAGCACATTCTGGATGGCACTTCCGTCTGGCATCTGATAGGTACCGTTTACTTTCTTCCAGGCATTGGCATTTGCAGTAGTGTCACTGGAGGAAGTGTTTGAATTATTGGTATTATTGTTGTTATTGGTATTATTGTTATTGTTTGAATTATTGGTATTTGGTGTGGAATTGGATGAAGTCTTATTTCCCGGATCTCCAGGTCCTCCGGCAGAGATCTCTGTTACACGGGAAGCGTCATCTCCCGGACCAGCTGCCAGTACAGGAACAGCATTTCCCAGGCTTGCAAGTCCCAAAACGCCTGCCAATGCCAGTGCCCGGCAGCGCTTTATCATTTTATCTGTACGATTCATATTTTTCTCCTGAAAAAGGGGATGTCGCCTGTCTGACATCCCCCATTATATGAATGTCCTCCCGGATTCCGGGAGAACATCTGATCCTTTGTTTACGAAATCCCTCTTATCAGCCTGGTCCGTCTGTACGTCCTGCCACTAAGGTATCAGAGCTGGATGTGGTCCCTGACGGGTTTGCCGGATTGCTTCCGGAAGGTCCATTACTGGAAGCAGAATTTTTCTTTACGCCAGGTCCGCCATTTTCACCTGTTACACCGCCGGAACTGGAGGTACTGCTTGCCGGTGTCTGTGCAGATACGCCGCTTGCATTCTGGCATGCACCGCTTGCATCAAAGTTATAGGTAGTTCCGCTGATCTCCAAAGAAGTTCCTGCAGTCATCTTTCCGCCATTAGACGGGTTCATGTAATAGATCTTATTATCTACCTGGATCCAGCCGGTCATCATATGTCCATTGGTATTAAAGTAATACCATGCATTATCGATCTGTTTCCAGCCTACGCTCATCTTTCCATTGCTCTGATCCATATAGTATTTGCTGCTTTCGCTGTCAGTAAGCCAGCCAGTAAGCATACGGCCATCTGTATTCAGATAATAGTAATCTGTGTCGACTTTTGCCCAGCCGGTCATCATCTTTCCATCTGTTCCGAACAGATACCAGTTATTTTTGATCTGTGCCCAGGAATTTACCACGCACTTACCGTTGCTCTGGAAATAGTACCAGGAGCCTTCCATCTGGCGCCAGCCGGTTCCCATAGAGCCATCACCACGCATAAAATAATAATCGTTTCCGATTTTTAACCAGCCAGTAACCATGGTGCCGTCATCTAAAAAGTAATACCATTTGCCATATTCCGGATTTGCCCAACGGTTCTGTGCCATTACGCCGTTTGGACGGAAGAAATACCATTTTCCGTCAATCTGTTTAAATCCGGTAGTCATATGTCCATCGGAAAGGTCCATATAATATTTTCCCTCGCTGGTTTCCAGCCAGCCTGTATATGTCTTGCCCTGATAAATGTAGGTCCAGTGGTCATTTGACTTGGTCCAGCCATCTGCGGCGTATGAATTGAACACTGATCCCACTGCCATAGCACCGATCATACCGGCTGCTGCAAGGGCTGCAAAATATTTTTTACGTCCCATGTCTCTCCTCCTGTTATTTGTGTATCGTGATCTCTTTTTCTTTTCTATATTTTTCACTGATCCGCTTTTCACTGTTCTGCTTTTGTTGGTCTGCTTTCTACTGATCTGTTTTCACTGTTCGGTCAGTTTTTTTGTTCTTAATCAAGTATATCACAAATGAACTTTCCATGATTAACATTTTTATTACAATTTTCTGAAACCTGGCAGTTGGGATCTCTAAAAGAACTGCGGCAGTTCCTTCATCAGTTTCTTATAATATCGTTTTGCATACCGGTACATGATAATGGTATACTCTCCAAATTCTTCTCCCAGACTTGCCTTGTATACAGCCCATAAGCACCAGAGGAAACCGCCCAAAGCCGCATCTGCATAGGTAATGAACCGCTCTCTGTCATCCGGTCTTCGCTGTAAGTACAGTTCCAGCAATTTTTCGGTCTGTTCTTCTTCATAATAAGAATAGATAGCGCACATGGAAACATCCATTAACGGATCGCACATGCCTGCATATTCCCAGTCAAGAAGTTTTGCACTGTGATCCGGGAAGATCAGGAAGTTATCCACATTTGCGTCAATATGGCACAAACATTGTGGAAGTTGCATTTTATCCAGCGCATCCAGCAGCCGGTTTACCCATTCACGGACCTGGCTGTAATCCTCAAAAGGAATACCGCCATGTTCCAGACAAAGCTTCTCGTAAGAGCTGATCCGTTCTCTGATATCAAAGCTGTGGCCTACTTTTAAGCCTGCTTCATGGAGCTTTCGCACCATATCCATACAAAGCTTCATATCATCCCAGTTATCGGCGCTGGCATTGCGGGTATTTTCATAGTATTCAGAGATCTTATAACCAGTCTTCGGATTCAGATACAGCACATGTTCTGTGATACCTAAAGGACGGATGGCATCGTAAACTTCTTTTTCCTGCTCTCTGTTAATAAGAAGTTCTGTGCCCGGTCCCGGAATACGGCAGATACAGTGATGATCTCCAGTGCGGAACAGGAATGATTTGTTGGTCATTCCGGATTTTAAGCATTTAATGTCTGTGATCTGGGATTCCTGAACGTGGAACACTTCTGCCACCAGCTCCATTGCTTCATTATCAGAGTGGTTCTGGTAATGGGTATCAAACAGGCGCAGCTCTTCCAGGTTTTCAAATTCATATACCTGGTCATCCGGCTGACGGTTGATGTCCATTTCGATCTGACCCCATTTAGATGCAGGAACACCACAGGCTTCTTCTGTCTGTTTTAACAGCTCTTTGTCCTCTTTTTCCAGACGGTGTTTTGCTTCTCCCTTTAACATATCTACATAAGGCTGTTCCCAGTAGAACTGCTCGGTTCCCGGGATCTGGTAATAAGCCTCTAAAACAGGAAGGAACCTGGCTGAGAACTCTCTGGAAAGATACACGGGACCATACATAAACCATACATCTTTTCCACCTACATTCACATCGCTGATATGTCCTTTTTTATTGAAGGTAAAGCACCATTCCTTTGTCTCCCCTTCTTCGTGGGCTGCGCTGTACCAGGCGCCGCATTCATAGGAATGGTACATATTTTCCCGCATCCAGTTATCAGATGAAAGAATGTATACATTCCGGCCCTTTAAAAACTTTCTGGCCCTGTATACCGTAGCCAGAGTATTTTTACAGGAATACTCCGGATTGTATAACAGTCTCACATCAAATTTATCAATAAGATATTCAAATTTTTCTTTTAAATAGCCTACTGCAATGGTAATGTCGTAGATTCCCACTTCATGGAGCTGTTTGATCTGACGTTCGATCATGCGCTCACCAAAAACTTCCAGAAGACCCTTTGGGGTTTCGAAAGTAAGTGGCACAAAGCGGGATCCAAAACCGGCTGCAATGATCAGTGCTCCGTCTACTTTATAGGGCTTTAAAAGCTCTTTTCCCTTTTCCAGAAGAATAAGATGTTTTTCTTTCCCATTTTCTTCCTCTGCAATATATCCCTCTGCCAGACATTCCTTTACCAGTCCATTGACTGTTCCCAGGGAAATATCCATGTTTTTCGCCATTTCCCGCTGTGTGATGTCCGGTTTTTCCAGTATATTTCTGCATACCAATGCCTGTCGGTCCATAAATTCTGACTCCTTTTCCTGTTTGCATGTTCATTTTCAATCGTTTTTTAATACATGTGAACATTATAGCACAGGGAGTTTAAAATGCAAGGTAAACAATGGCATAAATAAAATGCCCTTTAGTGATACGCTATATATCACCAGAAGGGCATTTTATTATGATTCTGATATGTATAATACCAGGGTCAAAAGGTCAGAAATCCGATGCAAGCTTGCTTGCAGGAGGATTTTTGAACTTGGGACCCGCCAAAAACATGAGTAAGAAGCCATTTTTTGAAGAAAAATGAGCGGATTACGAATGTTTTTAGAATTGCGAGAGTGCAAAGCACGTAGCAATTCGGTATCAGAGGGGTCAAAATACCTTTTGACCCCAACATCATCATATGTATTTAAACTTCAAATATCAGGTCGCCGTAGCTTGGCATTGGCCATAATTCTTTGTCTACCAGCATTTCCAGTTTATCTACCGGAGTTCTTAATGCTGCCATTGCAGGAACTACTTCCTCATGGTAAGCAACTGCCTGGTTTTTGCCGCCATCCATTGCTGCGCTCTTTTCAGTAATTTCAGTCAGTTTTGCAAGAGCCAGTTTTGTTTCTGCCAGAAGATCAGAGGTCTCTAACAGAAGCTCTGTCTGGGTGCTTACATCTGCTTCAGGGCAAGCACTCTTTACTGCGGAGATGGAAGCTGCAAGAGCGGTTGTGTATTTGATAACAGCCGGGATGATCTGCTTTCCAGCCATATCGATCATAGTCTTTGCTTCGATGTTGATAGCCTTTGCATAGCCTTCATACTCAACTTCTACTCTGGACTCCAGCTCGGTCTTTGTGAATACGCCGAATTCTTCAAACAGCTTTACAGCCTTGTCTGTGATCAGTGCCGGAATAGCATCTACCATAGACTTGATGTTTGGAAGTCCTCTTCTCTCAGCTTCTGCTACCCACTCATCGGAATAACCATTTCCATTGAATACAACTCTCTTGTGAGCTGCCAGGGTTTCCTTGATCAGGTCATGTACAGCCATATCAAAGTTATCTGCCTTCTCCAGCTTGTCAGCTGCTTCCTTGAAGGCTTCAGCGATAATGGTATTTAATACTGTATTTGCAGATGCAATAGAGTCGGAAGAACCTACCATACGGAACTCGAACTTGTTTCCTGTAAATGCAAATGGAGAGGTTCTGTTTCTATCGGTTGCGTCTTTATCAAAGTCAGGAAGGATATCAACACCTGTTTTTAAAGTTCCGCCCTGCTTGGAGTGAGTTGCCTCACCAGTATCACAAAGCTGATCGATGACATCTTCCAGCTGCTCGCCTAAGAAGATAGAAATGATCGCTGGCGGTGCCTCGTTTGCTCCCAGTCTGTGATCATTTCCTACGTTGGAAGCAGATTCTCTTAACAGGTCTGCGTGGATATCTACTGCCTTGATGATGCATGCCAGAACTAACAGGAACTGGATGTTCTCATGAGGTGTATCTCCCGGGTTCATCAGGTTAGTACCGTCATCTGCTGTCAGGGACCAGTTGTTATGCTTACCGGAACCATTGACACCTGCAAATGGCTTTTCATGAAGGAGGCATGCAAGTCCGTGGCGTTCTGCCACTTTCTTCATAGTCTCCATAACGATCTGGTTATGGTCTACAGCCTGGTTTACACCTTCATAGATCGGTGCCAGCTCATGCTGTGCAGGAGCTACTTCGTTATGCTGTGTTTTTGCAGGAACACCTAATTTCCAAAGCTCCTTATTTAAGTCGTTCATGTAGGAACCGATACGCTCACGGATAACACCAAAGTAGTGGTCATCCATTTCCTGTCCCTTTGGAGGCATTGCCCCGAAAAGAGTACGTCCGGTATAGATCAGGTCTTTACGCTGTAAATATTTTGCACGGTCTACAATGAAATACTCCTGCTCAGGTCCTACAGAAGGAACTACTCGCTTTGCAGTGGTATTTCCGAAAAGACGGAGGATACGCAGTGCCTGCTCGTTTACTGCCTGCATAGAACGAAGAAGAGGTGTCTTCTTATCCAGTGCCTCGCCCTTATAGGAGCAGAAGGAAGTAGGAATGCAAAGGGTAACACCAATAGCATCTTCTTTTAAGAAGGCTGGGGAAGTACAATCCCATACTGTATAACCTCTTGCCTCGAAAGTTGCTCTTAAACCGCCGGATGGGAAGGAAGATGCATCAGGCTCGCCCTTGATCAGTTCTTTTCCGGAGAATTCCATGATCACTTTTCCGTCTACCGGTGCTGAAATAAAGGAGTCATGTTTCTCAGCAGTTACTCCGGTCAGCGGCTGGAACCAGTGGGTAAAATGGGTTGCGCCATGTTCAATGGCCCAATCCTTCATGGCATGTGCCACAACGTCTGCAATACTTGGATCCAACTCAGCGCCATCTTCAATGGTCTTTTTCAGTTTTTTGTACACACTCTTTGGCAGGCGGTCTTTCATGACTGCGTCATTAAATACGTCCTTGCCAAACATCTCTGAAACACTTACTACTTCGCTCATAGATTCTCCATCCTCTCTTGCATCATTTTTTATGATTTCCATAAATCCTCATTCGAGATGCTTTTCTTCAGCTATTTGCAGTACATCCCTTACTATCTTTACCTGAAAACCTAATTTTTTTAAGTTTAAAGTATCAGGTAGTAAAAAAGGCGCTCTCCTAATATAGAGAACGCCTTCGTTCTTTCTTAAAATAAACCATTTCTTTTAAAATTGCAAGTGGTTTTTTAAAAAAAGATTTTGTATTGTACTAACTTATTTTGTGATATCTGCTTTATTTTCAGGCTTTGCCAACGGAGCCAAACAGTTCCATTTTTTCTTTTACAGTAGCCTTGATAGCTTCTGCGCCTGGTGCTAACAGCTTTCTTGGGTCGAAGCCCTTGCCCTGTAAGTCTTTTCCTTCTTCAACATACTTTCTGGTTGCTGCTGCAAAGGACAGCTGGCATTCAGTATTTACATTGATCTTAGCAACGCCAAGGCTGATGGCTTTCTTGATCATGTCAGCCGGGATTCCGGTACCGCCGTGAAGAACTAATGGCATATCGCCAACTGCCTTCTTAACATTTTCCAGAACTTCAAAGTTTAATCCCTGCCAGTTAGCCGGATATTTTCCATGGATGTTGCCGATACCTGCTGCCAGGAAGTCAATACCCAGATCTGCAATAGCCTTGCACTCATTAGGATCTGCGCATTCACCCATACCTACTACGCCATCTTCTTCGCCGCCGATGGAGCCAACCTCAGCCTCTAAGGACAGACCCATAGCATGTGCGATCTTTACCAGTTCCTTGGTCTTGTCAATATTCTCTTCGATCGGATAATGGGAACCGTCAAACATAATGGAGGAAAATCCTGCTTTGATACACTTATAGCAGCCCTCATAAGTACCATGATCCAGATGCAGTGCAACAGGAACGGTGATATTCAGTTCATCGATCATAGCGGATACCATAGCTGCTACGGTCTTGAAACCGGTCATGTATTTTCCTGCGCCCTCAGATACACCCAGGATAACAGGGGAATTTAATTCCTGTGCTGTTAAAAGGATGGATTTGGTCCACTCAAGGTTGTTGATATTAAACTGTCCTACTGCGTATTTGCCTGCTCTTGCTTTTTCAAGCATTTCTTTTGCTGATACTAACATTTTTATTCCTCCTTGTACATACTGTAATTTTGCACTGTGTCCCGGATTTTCCGGATACCTGTCTTTGTTAAATATATAACTTTGTTATATTCTTAACGTACTAATCCATTATACTCTATCTTGTCCTAAAATGGAAGCTGTTTTAAGCGATTCCAAGGATATTCTTTACAGTTTCACCCATTTTATCCACATCGCATTCTGTATTGTGGCGGATCACTGCGCTGCGCAGTTCTTCTACTGCCTTTGGAACCGGTGTGCCGGATACTTCAGACAGCTCATCTACTACTGCAAATTCATCCTTTCCTTCTACAGCAGACTTACCTTTAATAGCCTCTAAAACGCTGTGGGAGAACTTGTATGGGCTTGCGGTAGATGCGATCACAGTCTTGGTCTGATCCCCTGTTTCTGCCTTATATGCATTGTAAACGGTAGCTGCAACACCTGTATGGGTATCGATCAGGTATCCTGTATCTTCAAAGATCTTGCGGATAGTTGCCTCATTCTGTGCCTCTGTAGCAAAACCGCCTCTGAAATCGGACATGAACTGGCGCATGTTCCCAGTTACTGTATAACTTCCCTTTTCAGAAAGGTCTTTCATAAGAGCTGCATCTGCTGCTGCATCGCAGCCTGTGCTTAAATAGATCAGACGCTCTAAATTGCTGGAGATCAGGATATCCATGGAAGGGGAATTAGTTAAGATAAATTCTCTCTTTCTGTCATAGGTTCCTGTTGTGAAGAAGTCATAAAGAACTTTGTTGTCATTGGAAGCGCAGATCAGGGTCTTGATAGGCACACCCATATGCTTTGCAAAATATGCAGCAAGAATATTTCCGAAGTTGCCGGTAGGCACTACAACGTTGATCTCTTCTCCGTTCTCGATCTGCTCATTTTCCAGCAGTTTTGCATATGCATATACATAATAAACTACCTGTGGGACCAGACGGCCGATATTGATAGAGTTTGCAGAGGAAAACTGGAAGCCGGCCTCTGCCATTTCTTTTTCAAGTTCTTTGTTGCCAAACAGCTTCTTTACCCCGGTCTGTGCATCATCAAAGTTTCCATGAATGGCAACTACGCTGGTATTATCACCTTTCTGGGTACGCATCTGCAGTTCCTGAACCTTGCTGACACCGCCCTTTGGATAAAATACGATAATACGTGTTCCCGGAACGTCAGCAAAACCTGCCATCGCAGCTTTTCCCGTATCACCGGAGGTAGCAGTTAAGATCACGATTTCTTTATCTGCGTGGTTTTTCTTTGCAGCAGTGGTCATAAGATGAGGAAGAATGGAAAGTGCCATGTCTTTGAAAGCAATGGTACTGCCATGATAAAGCTCCAGGAAATACGCTCCGTCTGCCTTTGCTAAAGGCGCGATCTCCTCTGTATCAAACTTGCTGTCATATGCACTTGCGATACAGGTTTTTAATTCTTCCTCTGTATAATCTGTCAGGAAAAGCTTCATCACTTCATAGGCTGTTTCCTGATAGGTCATTCCTGCAAGCTGTTCTAAGGTCTTGTCCAGCCTCGGGATCTCTGTAGGCATGAAAAGTCCGCCGTCTTCTGCCAGACCCTTTAAAATGGCCTGTGACGCTGTAACACCTTTCTGTCCGCCTCTGGTACTTTCGTAGGATAATGCCATGATTTTTCTTCCTCTCTTTTTTATGAATGTTTATGATAATGTCACCGTCAGGTAACATATCCGTTTAATAGCAAAATGATCGTTAAACAGATATTATACGTTGGGGTCAAAAGCTATTTTGGTACTTATTTTGGAAAAAGTGTAACATATTTCAATGCACGCCGCAATATAAAAAAGTTTTTAGGCTTCTGTAAATATGTTATACTAACCTAATAAGATGTTGGGCAAACGTATTTTGATGATGATACCAGGGTCAAAAGGTCATAAATCCGATGCAAGCTTGCTTGCAGGAGGATTTTTGAACTTGGGACCCGCCAAAAACATGAGTAAGAAGCCATTTTTTGAAGAAAAATGAGCGGATTACGAATGTTTTTAGAATTGCGAGAATGCAAAGCACGTAGCAATTCGGTATCAGAGGGGTCAAAATACCTTTTGACACTCACATCATTTTGATCCATTGGAGGTAACATACATATGACCTATGATAATATAGTAACCGGAACATTTTTAAAACGTCCTAACCGCTTTATTGCCTACGTGGATGTAAATGGGGACATTAAAACCTGCCATGTAAAAAATACAGGCCGCTGTCAGGAGCTTTTAGTTCCCGGATGCAGAGTAGTCCTGGAATTTCATCCCAAAGCAAAGGAAATGAAGCGGAAAACGGAATATGACCTGATCGCAGTTTATAAGGGAGATCTGCTGATCAACATGGACTCCCAGGCACCTAATCAGGCGGCTTTAGAATGGATGCGGGAAAAAGAGGCAAAGGGACTTTCTTTAGAAAACGTTGGGATTCCAACTAATATCAGACGTGAAGTGACTCACGGGGATTCCCGGTTTGACCTTGCTTTTGAATTGAAGGATGATGTAACTGGTAAAACAGTTCCTGCTTTTATGGAAGTAAAGGGCGTCACTCTGGAAAAAGAGGGAAATGTATTTTTCCCTGACGCACCTACCATCCGGGGTGTGAAGCATTTAAATGGACTGGCCCAGGCAAAAAAAGATGGCTTTGAGACTTTTCTCCTCCTTGTGATCCAGATGAAGGGGATCCGGAAATTTTATCCTAATGATGAGACACATAAGGCTTTCGGGGATGCCCTTCGGGCAGCAGCTGCAGCCGGGGTACATATTCTGGCATATGACTGTATCGTTCAGGAAGATTCTATGAATATTGATGAAAAGGTAGAGGTTGGATTACTATACACAGCAGATCCCATTGCTGCTCATGCAGCCCATGAGCAGCAACCTGGGTTATCTTATAACGATCCGCATATAATTTAATAAGAAACTGACTATGGACGTGAAACTGTGGTAGAGCCTTTATCCAGTCTGCGTGAAGGTGAAATAGCTGAGGTGGTATGGATCATCTCAGAAGCTGATATAAGAGATATGCTGGGGCGAAACGGCTTTCTGTCTGGTGAAACCGTCACCTGTCTGTTTAAAAACCCGGCACGGCAGCTATGTGTATACAAAATACGCAGACGGGTGGTTGCTATGCGGGAAGAATATACAAAAGAGATACTGGTACGGCGGATATAATATCCGCCTGCCAGTATCTCTTTTGTAATTACAATGCATTATGATGAAAAATCACTCCACCTGGTCATTGGTCAGTTTGAATCTGTCTAATACATAGAATACCAGACTCATTGTCATACCTACTACACAGGCAAGAACCATTCCTGTAAGCTCAATATTTCCAATGCGAAGGGCTGCGCCGGAAAGACCGGTTACGAAGATAACGCTTGTGAGCATCTGGTTACGGTTTTTAGAGTAGTCTACCTTAGAGTCTACCAGGATGCGCAGACCGGAGGTTCCGATCATGCCGTAAAGCAAAAATGAAATACCACCGATAACAGGACCCGGAATGGTGCTGATAAGGGCAGACAGCTTTCCTACAAAGGAACATACGATAGAAAGAATGGCTGCACCTGCAATAACCCGGACACTGTATACACCAGTTACTGCCATTACCCCGATATTCTCACCATAAGTGGTTGTCGGCACAGAACCGATCAGACCGGAAAGCATAGTGGAAAAATTGTCGGCAAATAAAGATCTGTGAAGTCCCGGATCTTTTAACAAATCTCTTCCTACGATCTTGCTGGTAACTACCTGATGTCCGATGTGTTCGGAAATGATGACCAGAATGACCGGAAGGATGATCATAATAGCCTGGGGATCAAATTTCGGGGAAGTAAAATGAGGCACGGCAATAAGCTTTGCTGCTGCTACTTCTTCAAAATCTACGATCCCGCAGATGATGGCTGCTGCATATCCGGCCAGAACCGCAATGAGGATCGGGATAACTGCCAGGAATTTGCGAAACAGGATGGAACCAAATACAGCCACCCCCAAAGTCACTAGGAATACAATGATTTTTCTTGGGTCAATGGTCTCATCCAGAAGACCTGCGTTGGAAGCTGCATTAGAGGACAGTTCCAGACCGATCAGCGCCACTACCGGGCCCATAGCTGCCGGAGGAAGCACGATGTTGATCCAATCTGTACCGAATTTATAAATGATCAGAGCTAAAATACAGCCACAGAAACCAACTGCCACAAAACCGCCTAAAGCATATTCATAACCAAAATTCTGGATAACAATAGATGCCGGTGCCAGAAAAGCAAAACTAGAACCTAAGTAAGCCGGTGCTTTTCCCTTTGTAATAGCAATAAATAAAAGGGTCCCGATACCATTCATAAACAGCACAATAGCCGGGCTGATGCCAAACAGGAAAGGCACCAGAACGGATGCGCCAAACATGGCAAACATGTGCTGGATACTTAATGGTATCAACAGTTTTACAGGAACTTTTTCTTCTACCTGAATGATTCTCTTTTCCATTACATTCTCCTTTGATGTGTTATTTGTTTCCGGAAAGCTTCCAGAAGTACATTATATTATCTTCTTCTGGGATGTACCCTTTTTCCACGTTCAAAGCAGCGTTCGCAAATGGAAAACGGATAATCCCAGGAAAGTTCTCTTCCACAGATGGTGCATTTCCGGGTATAGCTGGCACATTCTGTCTTTAAAATGCGGCTGATCTCTTCTTCTGTATTTCTGCGCTCTTCTAACAGATTTTCTTCCTGAATGGGCAGTCCCACTTTTCTGGAAAACTGAAAATACAGATCCAGCATTTTATAATAACTTTCCAGATCATACAGATCTGGTCCCGGCGTGTATGGAAACTGCAGTTCTTCCACATCCCGGTAATCCCGGCAATAGTCCTTCCACAGATCCATGACCAGTTTATTATCAATGTCCACAGAGCAGGTGATCAGCTTGTAGATCTCTTCTTTGGAAAATTCATCCATGTGGTCTTGCTGCACATGTTCAAAGCTTACATACAGTGCTAACAGTTCATCCACTTCCATTTTTTCATAAATAGAAGGCGTTTCCATGCCGGCCCATATTTTTACCAGTGTATCGATTTCAGCCGGCAGCTTTAACAGCTGTTCCGGGAAGCCAATGTAGGCTTTCATAATAGGGATCGGCCGCCTCTTTAGTCCGTCCTTTATTAATTCCAGATCATCCAAAACAGCCACAAAGCCTTCGTCATACAGTCCGAAACGTCCTGCGCGGCCTGCGATCTGCTTGATTTCCTCGGGCAGCAGGCTTCTGCGGCCCACTCCGTCAAATTTCCGGGTCTCAATAAAGACAATACGGCGGATCGGCAGGTTTAAGCCCATTCCAATGGCATCGGTACTGACTACCACTTCTGTTTCTTTTTCAAGGAAGCGGCGTACCTGCTCTCTTCTGGTAGCAGGAGGCAGACTTCCGTAGATAACACTGCAGTGTACTCCCTGGTTTTCCAGGTGGGCTGCCAGGGCCAGTACGGATTTTTTTGAAAATACAATAAGGGCATCGCCTTTTTTTAAGTCTTTTTTTAATGAGTAGGGCTTTTCTTCTAAGGTAAGTCTTGTATTACGCTTATGGCGAAGGATCTTAAAAGTATCCCCGCAGCGCCTGATCATCTGTACGATAATATCTTCTGCCTCCGGTGCCATACACAAATGGATCTCCTCTGCCCGGAGTCCTAAAACTGCTCTGGTCCAGTTGTGTCCTCTGTATGGATCTGCTACCATCTGGCATTCGTCTACAACAGCTACATCGAAATATTCATGCTCATTTAACATTTCCACGGTACATGCCTGACAGCAGGCACCTGCCACTTCCAGTGTTTCTTCTCCTGTTATCATAGAACATGGAATATTTTCGCCGTTCAGCCGGTCATAAACTTCCAGTGCCAGAAGTCTTAATGGACCGAAGTAGGCACCGTGGGAAGCTGTTTTTAACCGTTCTAAGGCATCATGGGTCTTTCCGCTGTTTGTTGGGCCTATATGAAGAATAAAATGGCGCTTCATGGCTCTGGTCTGCGGATACTCATCCTCCGGGCGGCGTTTTACAGACTCCCTGATCCCCTTTTTAATGGTCTTTGGAAGATAAAACAGCTGATAAGCGCGCTCTAATGAATTAGTAAGAAGGTAGCGGCGGATGCCCTGCATTTTTAATACATGCTCCAGCTCTTCTTCTGTGAGTTCCGGCAGATATTCCATATCTTTTGCTGCCAGCATCCTGCAGAAATCTTCCATTTTTTTCCAGTTTTCTCTTAACTGATCCAGAGCTGCACCTGGTTTTAAACGTTCTTCCTTATGCATGAGATAGGCACATACTTTTGCAAACATGGCATGGATATCGTTTAATTCATTTGGTTTTTCCACCCCGTTTAAAGTTTCCTGGCTTAAACGGTTTAAACGGTGTTTTAAGTCCGCTCCTGTCATGGAACGGTATCTTTTGTTGGCTGTTCCGAAAAACAGCTCCCTATAATACTGCCCCAGATAGGCCAGACACTCTTCTTTTATTTCCATGGATGTTCCTCTTTCATTCATGGCGATATCACCCTCCGGTGACATGTCCGTTTTCTTATATCCGCCACAAAGGGCCGCTGCAATGTTTTAAGTCATCCTGCAGCAGCCCCCTGTGTTTCTTGTGGTCTCACCTGTAAGTGCGCGGATTTTCGTAATCCGCGCCATTATCTGGTCAAACCATAGTGGTATCTACAAAATTTTCAAATCCGGTAATGCCAAAGCTTGCGCTGACGCTGTTGATTCCTTCTACGATCTCTTCTCTGGAATAATTTGCCATGAAAAGTGTATCATCATCTAACTGGTTTAAATACATATAGAAGGTCAATGCCATTTCCAGATGTTCTGTGTCGTTCTCATCCAGATTTTCGTAAAGCTGGTTTTCAGCTTCGTTGATCTCACCGGCATCTACCAGATCACGAAGCTTCCTGTAAATACGGTCTGTATCACTATATTTGTCCTCTGTATCAGGGAGGGCATAATTGATCTCATTTTTTCCCAGTGCCAGTCTGGCAATGGCGCGGACTAAGTCGCTGATGGTCCGCATTACGTAATCGTCCTGATATCCCATATCTTTTTCCCCTTTTACTTATGATGTACTCTCGGAGTCTTTCCTGCACTTGCCTTTGCGGCCGATTTTCCGCCAGTTGCACCCGAATTTCAGAGGCGGACGCACCGCTGGCGTCTCCTCGATATGCCTGGCAGTAAATGCCACCTTTGGCGTCGTTTGTTTTTCCTCTGAGTCTATTAAAGTATAGATGATAGTGACTTTTCAGTCAAGGCAAAAGCATTTATAATAAGTGGCAAAGGGTTACTTTTCACGGGTAGGAATTTTCTGAACTGAAAATTCCGTATGATACAGTTGTGACCGCGGATTTTGCCGATTCGGAATGCGGAGCATCGGCAAAATCCTGTTACAGTGCGCGGGCATGGAGAGCCCGTGTACTGTAACGGCAAAGGCATGGATGTAGGAGGTTATAAATTTGAAAAAAATATTTGCTGCCAGTGTGATCATGGGCATCCTTTCTGTTTTATTAAGTCTTTGTGCCAGAAAGGTCACTGGCTTTGCCCAGGCTTATTCTGTGACTGTTTATCCTGTTTTGAAAGGGATCTTTGCACGCATTTCCGGGATCTTTCCTTTTTCAGTATCTGAAGCAGGATTATATTTTTTGTTATGTTTTATCCTGTTTTGTCTCATCCGGTGGTTTAAAAAGCCATTGTTTCTGTTAAATGGGGCCTGTTTCATAGCTGCTCTCTTATTTTTCCTGTTTACAGTCAACTGCGGCATTAACTATTACAGAAATTCTTTTTCCTATGAAGCTGGTTTTGTGGTCCGGTCTCATTCTATAGATGAGCTTTACGCTCTTTGCAGTGATCTGGTGGATAACGTTAATGAAAATGTGCCGCAAGAAACAGATACTCCCCCATCAGATGCCGGGAATCTCTCTTATTTTCAGAATTTCCCTTATCTGCAAAAAATGGGAAAAGAAGGGCAGAAAGCCATGAAAGGACTGGCGGATCAATATCCCCAGTTTAAAAGCTGGTATCCATATCCCAAGCCTTTGATCAATCCAAGGCTTTTATCTATCCAGCAGCTGACCGGTATCTATTCTCCTTTTACAATAGAAGCCAACTACAACAGCGAGATACCTGGCTACAACATTCCCCACACCATCTGTCATGAATTATCTCATTTACAGGGATATATGAGAGAAGATGAGGCAAATTTTATCGGATATCTGGCCTGTACCAGCTCAGAAGACAGATCCTTCCGTTACAGTGGTTATCTCACTGGCTGGGTGTATGCCGGAAATGCCCTGGCGAAAGCAGATTATGAAGGTTTTATTGAACTTTATAAGAAATTAGATGAAAAAGCCAGAAATGACCTGGAAGATAATAATGTTTTCTGGGATCGTTTTGAGGGAAAGACAGCAGAAGTGTCCACCAAGGTAAATGATACATATTTAAAAGCCCACAGCCAGACAGATGGTGTCTTAAGCTATGGGCGTATGGTTGACCTTATGCTTGCGGACTATTATCCAGATGCCGCAGCAGACTGAGCTGTTTTTCTAAATGTTTCCCTGAATATTTCCCCAATCTGCATCACTGGCGGAGGGCTTTCGATGGGGTTGCCTCAGAAGCCGTAGCCTTCTTCCAGGTATACCTCTCTTCTAAGATGGTATCTTCCGGGAGCAGCAGGTAATTATTATCCCGGTCTGCATCATTAATCATGGCATTTAACTCTTTTATCAGATAGCTGTCCGGGAGATTCCGCTCCCACCAGGTATAGCCCTCTGAAGTCCTTATCCCTTTGGCATCGATCTTGCGGCCTGCGTAGTAATCAATATATACATCTGCGTAGGTCTCTGCCATGGATCTTTTTACATCACTTCCCACATTTCGTACTACACCGCCGATCTGGTCTGAGATCAGCTTCTGGAGATATTCTTCAGACCATGTTTCAAAATCTAAAAGATCAGTATTTTCCTGTCCTGTACGTCTGGCCCAGGCAGACACATCCACAGATTCTGTGGAATATTCCATGCTCCCATCTGCTTTCCACTGTAAAATGCCGTACTGACAAGGTGGGATACTTATGGCATCAGTAACGATCTCCTGAATACCGTAGGCATCATCTGCCACTCCCGGTTCCGCCTTATGCTTGCGGATCCTCTGTACATGGAGATGACCGCTTAAAAACAGGGGAATTTTATATTTCTGAAGAAGATCGATAACTTCCCCGTTATTATCCATAGCACACTGTGTGGTGTACATACGGCTCTGGGCAAGAAGGTTGTGATGGGCAATAGGCAGTATCTGCATCCCATCTTCCTGGGCTTTTTTTAACTGCTCATCCATCCACACTAAGGTTTCTGCCTTGATCCGGCCTTCTACCAGGTTTTCAGGCTCATACTGGCAGGAATCCAACATCAGCAGGCGGTTTCTTTCATCCAGCTGATAAACATAACTTAAAGAAGCACTGTCCCGGCTGATAGCCTGATCATAGCCATACATATGATAAATATCATAAAATTCTTCTGGTGTAACACTGTCTGCGGCAGTTTTTTCATCTCCAAAATAGACAGCTGCATTAGGATTATTGATATCATGATTTCCCGGAATGACCAGCACCGGAATACCTGCTTCCTGGACTTTGCCAAGCTTCCTGGCCAGCTCCTCATGGTTGATCTTCTCCCCATTCATGGTAATATCTCCGCTGAGCACCAGTGCTGAAGGCTTTTCGGCGATCACCTGATCCATAAATGCATCTAACAGCTGGGGAAGATATTTTACTACCTTTCCGTCACACCGCTCTACAAAGAGCTGAAAAGCGGCTCCATCATCCTCTGCATCTGCACTCTGATAATGGACATCCGTTGCCTGGATGATCTTTGGGGGCGTATACGGCAGTTCTTGTGGAACCTCTGGCCATACCTGCTCTATAGTCTTGTTCCAGCCTTTATAGCCGGTCTCCCGGCGGATATAGGTTCCTTTTCCATCAATCTTATCCTGTGTTTCTTCTGTATCTCCTGACAGTCCTACTTCACCATTTCCGTCGTTTTTTCCATTTTTATGATCTTTGTCAGGATCTGCATCGTTATCAGTCCCGTCTATTACAATATCTGTATCTGCCCCAGTCTCTGTAGTATATTCTGTACTGTCTATGGCAGTTGTTATTTTCTTAAAAAAGTGCAATACCCCGAAGCATACCAGAAATACAAGGGTATACATCAGGGCACTGACGATCCAGGTTTTTCGTTTCATACTTATATGATCCCCAACTCTTTCATAGCATAGGCGATCCCGTCATCCTCTACTGTTTTTGTGATAAATGTGGCATATGGCTCTAATACCGGACTGTGATCTCCCATGACTACGCAGTTTTCTGCATACCGGAACATGGAAAGGTCATTGCTGCTGTCACCAAATACATAGGCATCTTCGATCCCAATGCCGCAATGCTTTAATACCAGATCAATGGCTGTGGCCTTGGAATGGCCTCTTGGGATACACTCATAAAAACCGTTTTCCCGGTCAATAACCTCAATATCAGGCATTCTTCCAAACAGCTCTTTGCAGCGGCTTTTTTCATCAGAACCAATGTAAAATTTATCAAAATCAAAGCTGTCATCTTCCCAGAAACATGGCATTGGGCAGCCAGATATCTTAACAGACTGTTTTACGCGTTCTACCTGTGGCAGGCGGGATGGTGTTTCGTGCATATAGCAGCCGCCCAGTCCTTCTAACACGCCGTCCAGTCCACATTCATCAATGTCTCTTTTTATCTGCAAACCTCTTTCGTGTGGGATCATATGATGGTATAATACCTCATCTCTTACTCTCACATAAGTACCACAGCCGCAGAGGAAGCCATCTGCATCCACCTGGGAACGGATCTGTGTTAAATGAGGATACACACGGCCTGTATTGATCAGGACTAAATGCCCCTTTTCTCTGGCCTGTTTCAGTGCCTCTTTCGCACTGTCAGGAACCCTCCGCGTCTTTTCAGACAGGAGGGTTCCGTCAATATCAAAAAATAAAGCTTTTGTTCTGTTATTATTCATCATCCCTGAATACAATAGTTCCTGTCTCCTCATCCATGCTGTCAACAATAGCCAGTGACTCCAGACGGATGCCTTCGGAACGGATCAGATCTCCGCCTACCTGGAAGCCTTTTTCAATAACGATACCCGCACCTACTAATTCAGCGCCGGAATCCCTTACTACAGCTGCCAGACCTTCTAATGCCTTTCCATTTGCCAGGAAATCATCAATAAGAAGCACTTTATCACCTTTTCCGAGGAATTCCTTAGATACGATGATGTCATATACTCTTCCGTGAGTAAAGGACTCTACCTTAGAAGTATAAACTTCACCTGCAATGTTCTTGGTCTGTGTTTTCTTCGCGAATACAACAGGGACATCAAAATACTGAGCTACAATACATGCAATTCCGATTCCGGAAGCTTCGATGGTAAGGATCTTGTTTACTTCCACATCCGCAAACCTGCGCTTGAATTCCTTTCCGATCTCCCCAAACAGTTTAATATCCATCTGATGATTTAAAAAACTGTCTACTTTCAGCACATTTCCTGCTTTGATCTTGCCGTCCTTACGGATCCTGTCTTTTAAGAGCTGCATGTATAATATCCTCCTTCTCCATTGGTTTTTAATGTAAGATTAATTTGCCTTTGTAGTTTCCATTGTTGTTTCTGCTTCTGTGGTCTCAGACTCAGTTGTTTCGTTTTCGGAAGTTTCCTCTGCTGCAGTCTCAGTTTCAGTAACAGCTACTTCACGCTCAGACAGTTTTGCAGGATTTTCTGCCTCATTGTCTGCATTGGAAGCTAAGAATCTTAATACCTTATCCTGAAGTACCTGCTCCTTTACAGTATCTTCACCGTAAAGGCTTACTAAAGTATCCTTGGTTGCTCCGTTTGCCTGTGCAAATGCTTCCATATCCTCATCTGTAATATTGTCAAGACCTTCTTTTGCTGCAATATCCTTTACAACGATTTCTTTCTTGGCTGCTTCTTTTACAGAAGAGTAGATATACTCCTTAAATCCAGCCTCATCCATACCATTTGCCTGTGCCATCTGGGAAAGAGTCATTCCATACATCTTAGCCTGGTTGGTGTACTGCTTTAACATCTGGTTGTAGCGTACAGAAATACCATTTCTGGAAAACTTGAAATCGGAGTTGTCGATCACATCCTGAAGAACATCCTGTTCCATTTCCTGCTCTGCTGTCTTCTGCTTCTGGGTTAACAGATCAGCCCGGATACCTTCCTTGTACTCATCTACAGTCTGGTAAGAAGAGGTTCTCTGTACAAATGCATCATCTAATACTGCGTCCTGTTTCTCCTTTACAGAATTAACAGTTACTTCAAATACAACTGCCTGTCCTGCTAAGGATTCTTCTCTGTAATCTTCCGGGAAAGTTAAGTTTAATGTCTTTGTCTCGCCCTTTTTTGCACCGATCAGACCATCTTCAAAACCATCGATCATGGTCTTGGAGCCAAGAGTCAGATCCGTACCTTCTGCAGTACCGCCATCAAAAGCTTCTCCGTCTTTTGTGCCCTTGTAATCAATGTTTACAATGTCACCATCTTTTGCAGCTCTGTCTACTTCTACTTCATTTGGATTCTGCTTCAGATTGGTCTGGATCTTCTGGTCTACTTCATCGTCTGTTACTTCCGGGGCAGCTACATTTACTTTTACGCCTCTGTACTCAGAAACAGTTGCAGAACCAAGGTTTACATTTGTGGTGTCTGTGCTGCCTGCACATCCAGTCATTAACACAGCTGCAGTCAGACCGCATAAACATAATAATTTCAGTTTTCTCATTGTTGCATGTCCTTTTCTTTTCATTCTTTTCGCTTATTGTCTTCCCAGAAGCTTTTTGTCCGCCTCCGGAAAACAAAAACAGACTTTTTTTAAGCGTTGTACATAGTTATACCATACACGGACGGGAAAAAAAAGCCTTTCCGGAAATTTTATACTTTCGGATTTTATGACGCATAAAAAGCTTTAAAAGCTTTGTATGTATGGTAAACATCTAATTTAGAAGAAAGTTCAAAAGGTGCATGCATAGAAAGGATCGGCACACCTAAGTCTACTGTATCTACATCCATGTGGGCTACAAACTTGGCAATGGTGCCGCCGCCGCCTGCATCCACTGCTCCAAGCTCGCCCGCCTGCCAGTAAACACCTGCATCTTCCATAATACCGATGACTTTCGCCATGATCTCCGCACTTGCATCATTGGAGCCGCTTTTTCCTCTTGCACCTGTGTATTTGGTGAGAACACAGCCTTTGTTGATGTAGCTGGAATTGCGGGCCTCGTATACATCTGCGAAGGTTGGGTCATAAGCTGCATTTACATCAGAAGATAAACATAAGGAAGCTCTTAATACATCTCTCACCAGAATCTTTTCCATAGAAGCAAGATCTTCTATATAATGAAGGACATAATCGGAGTTTAAACCTGTATTTCCGTCAGAACCTGTTTCTTCTTTATCTGTTAAAATGGTCACTGTGGTATGCTCAGGCTTTTTGGTGTCGATCTCCGCAGTCAGTGCAGTGTATGCACAAACCCGGTCATCCTGACCATAAGCACCCACCATACTGCGGTCTAAACCGATATCCCTTGCTTTTACAGCCGGTACCAGTTCAAATTCGGCTCGGAAGAAATCCTTTTCCTTGATCCCGTACTGGTCATAAAGCAGTGCCAGAATGGAAAGCTTTACTGCATCCTTAATATCTTCACCCTCATAGGGAAGAGAACCTAAAACAACATTTAATTCTTCTCCCTTTAAGCCATCTTTTAATTGGCGCTCATTCTGCTTGGCAGCCAGATGGGGCAGCAGGTCTGTGATACAGAATACCGGATCATCTTCCTTTTCACCGATGCAGATCTCCGTCAGTTCCCCGTTTTTCTTTGCAACAACGCCGTGGATCGCCAAAGGGATCGTTCCCCACTGGTATTTGCGGATACCGCCGTAATAATGTGTTTTAAAATAGGCAATATCTTCTTTTTCATATAATGGATTTGGCTTTAAGTCCAGTCTTGGGGAGTCAATGTGGGCTCCATTCATATGCAGGCCTTCTGATAATGGCTTTTTGCCAAATGTAGTTGCGATAATAGCCTTGCTGCGGTTTACATAATACACCTTGTCTCCCGGCTCATAAGAGGCAGTACGGTCAAACAGCTTATAGCCAGCTTTTTTTAACATGTGGACCGCTTCTTTTACACACTCACGCTCTGTTTTTCCTGCGTTAAGGAATTTTTTGTAGCCTTCGCAGTATTTGAAAGCCTTTTCCTTGTGGTCTGGTGCATCTTTTCCAATATGTGGGGCAGACCAGGTAAGCTGCTCCTGTAACTCCTGTGCTTTTGTTTTCTTGGACATTGGATTTTCCTCCTCTTCTATAATTCAAAAGTGCGGGGCTGGGGCTTCGGTTTACCGCCCGCCTGCGCCCCCAGCTTTTTGTGCCTTGCATCCATAAGGATGGCCAAA
Organism: Lachnospiraceae bacterium; assembly: GCA_025758065.1. NCBI lineage: Bacteria > Bacillati > Bacillota > Clostridia > Lachnospirales > Lachnospiraceae > Lachnospiraceae bacterium. The sequence goes on along the minus strand of CP107199.1, from coordinate 1,502,658 downwards.
ACCTGGGCATCCCCCAGCCCGGCAGCAGCCTGTATCATCTGCTCTATCATCCGGACGTCTGTTTCTTTTTTCTGTGCCAGCCAGGAAAGGATTTCTCTTTCCCCCCGTTCTGCAAGACCTTTTGCTGCTTCTTCCGGATGTTTTTTGATATACTTCCAGTATTCTTCTTTCCATTCCTCTGTCAAGCCTTTTGGCCAATACAGACGGTAAAGAGCCATGCGGCATACGAGAACCGGGCTTTCTAAGATTTCTGCTGTTGGCAGCAGCTTGTCATATTCCCAGAACTGAAAATCAGTTCCGCTAAAGCAATACCGGTACATATGGCCACAGCCATGCATTTCCCGCATAATGATACGGGCGGGAGTATTTTCTATAGACTCCTCAAAGAACTCCGGGAAAATAAGCTTTGCCAGCAGTTTTCCCTGTTCATCCCGGTAGTCTACTACCAGCATCTGCCGCAATTCTGAAAGGATCTCTTTAAAACTGGACTTTACCTCTGGAAAAATGCGTATATCCAGTTCTGTTATCCGGGTACAGCCGGTAAATACTCCTGCGCCCCAGTCTTTCACTGTACTGCAGCAGGAAATCTTCTTTAAATGAAAGCAATTATAAAAGGCATAGGCTCCCACTTTTTCCAGATGCTCCGGCAGCGTAAGCTCCTCCAGGACCTCGCCGCACATTTCCGGCTCTCCTTCCCGTTCTACTGCCGGCTGCTCCCGCCTTCGCACAGTTTGGGAAAATGTATATGTATCCAATTCTGTTACCGGAAGTCCTTCTATGGTGTCCGGTATCACCAGTTTGTTATCTAATGTGTAGCAGCGCTCCACACAGATCCCATTTGCAGTCTTTCTATATGATATATTCATGTAATCAGTTTAATCAGTTTTGACATTTTTTTCAACCCTATTTAAAAAAGCTGCTTCCTTTTACAGAAACAGCTTACAGATGGCAATGCAGATGGAAAATACGGCAATGCCTTTTTTTAATAATGTCTGATTGATGCGGACTGCATTTTTACTTCCAAAATAAACGCCGATACCATGGAATACCAGGGCTGCAGCCAATATTTTCAAAAGCCGGACTGAGATACACTGGGAAAAATATCCTAAACATGCAGGAATCCCAATAAAAATAGAATTAAACAATGCTACACCAACTGCAGTGCGCACCGGGATCTCCAAAAGGACTAAAAGTGGCATTACCAATACCGGTCCGCCTGCTCCCGAAAGAGCACAAATGGCACCGGTGACTGTTCCAAGACCTAAAACAGCGGGAAGATTTCCTACAAATGTACTGTCCTTTGCCTGTTCATCACTGGCAGCTGCCTTTTTATCTTTTCTTAAAAGAATGGAGATACCAGAAAGAAAAACTACTGTATATAGCAAAGTTTTTACGCCGGACTCCGGAATCAGCATGTTAAGACACACACCGAAAACAGCTCCTACCAGGCTTCCTACACTCAATTTAAGCCCAAATCTCACATCCAGATTTCCAGTCTTTTTGTAATTAACAGAGCCTAAAAGCCCGGATACAATAAAAGCTCCAAAGCTTAAGGCCAGCCCTTCTGTAGTGCCAAGTCCCAGAAGAGATGTATATATGATAGGCAGAAGAAATCCTGCTACACCTGTCAGCCCCACACAGGCTCCTACCACCAGATTGACCATTATTACGATCAGCCAGAATGTGATACCTGTGATCATGTATTTACTTCCTCCATGTATTTCATCGCTTCATAAAAGATTTTTTCTTCATCCAGAGTGAGGATTTCACGATTCTTCATCAGCAGCCTTCCATCTACAACCATATCACAGACATCAGACGCTGTAACACATTCTAACAGGGTATTCACCAGATTACCAGTAGGATATAAATGAGGCTGCATGATATTAATGGTGATAAAGTCCGCCTTTTTGCCTTCTGCAATGATACCTCCATCTTCTTTCATCAAGTGATATCCCTCTTTTGTAACCATGGAAATGATCTGGGCTGCAGGCATAATGGCCGGATCACTCTGGGCAACACCATGTTTTACATTCATTACAGAACGGAATATCTTCATTTCATTCCATAAACTTAATCCACCATGAGCTGCACCGTCTGTACCAAGTCCTACACAAATGCCATCTTCCAGAAGAGCCGGTGTTTCCGGAACTCCTTTTGCACAATTGCTGAAAGGGCAGTGACATACTTGCACATTCCGTTCATGAAGGATCGATCTTTCATGGGCCGATACCATGATGCTGTGGGCACCGATAAAACGGTCACTTAAAACACGCAATGAATCCAGATATTCATAAGGGCGCATCTTAAAATGCTGAAGAAAGAAATTCACTTCTCCCGGATATTCGTTCATATGAGCCTGTAAAAGAGCCTGACGGTCATCTGCATGCTCTGTTATCTGGCGGATCAGACTTTCAGAACAGGAGATCAGGGAACGCAAAGCATAAGCTGACTTCAGTCTCTTATATTCCCCACAGAATTCATAAAAATCATCTGCCCGGGCAACAGCCTCTTCTGTTGTAGTTGCAATAGACTCCGGAAGTCCTTTTTCATCCATGGTAGAAAGGGAAAGTGTTCCACGCAGTCCCGCCTTATCATAAACCTTCACAGCTTCTTTCATATGATAGCTTCCTGCGTCAATAAAAGCCGTAGTTCCTGATCGGATCATTTCCAGAGCAGCCAGCTGCGCACTCAGCTTCATTTTTTCCGGTGTCAGGGTACTCTCAAAAGGAAGCATGATACGGGTCCAGATCATAGGAAGTTCATCTAACACGCGGCCCTTTAGCAGCTGCTGTCCTGTATGCATATGACAATCTGCCAGACCAGGCATCAAAAGTTTGCCGCAGCCGTCTAATACCTGTGGTGCAGCTTTTCCAGGTTCTTTGACCTTTAAACTGCTTTCAGAAGCAGGTGCGATCTTTGAAAAACGGCCATCTGTCACATCTACTGTCTGGTCTTTTAAAATCGTTCCGTCTTCTGTCAAGACAGATACATGAGTAATACGTAAATCAACCATATTGACCTCCTAGATCGCTCCTGCAGCCATTAATCCCATTTGAGCAATAATTGCTGAGAATACAAAAGTACCTGTCATGACAAACACACCGATCAGTATCATTTTCCAGCCCTGTTTTAAGAAGGTATTGATCTGGTCACTGATAGAAACACCAGCATATGCGCCTACCATAGTAAGAGGTGCGGTGAAATTGATCTTTCCGGCAGATGCAATGACAAATTCACGGCATGGGGAAATAGGGGATGCTGCCAGCAGTCCGATAATAGAAACATATGCAACAATAGGAAGTTTTAAAGGAACTACTTTACTTACTGCAACCCCTGCAATAGCGATTGCCAGCAGAATGCACGTTCCTGGAAGAGAGTCAGTAAATGCTACATGAAAGGCTTCGAGAAAACATCTAACTACCGCCCCTCCTGCAGCATTTTTTCAAATTCATCTACTGGTACCGGCGGTGAAAACCAGTATCCCTGAACTTCATCGCACATGGTATTTCTAAGGATGGACGCCTGTTCCGGTGTCTCAACTCCCTCACATACAATATGATAGCCAAGACCTTTTAACAGGTTGATGATCTCACGAAGGAAATAAATACCCTTGGGAGTGATCTCGCAGTTATTAATAAAGGCCCGGTCTACTTTCACCGTATTTACCGGAATATCAATAACTGTATTTAATACTGAATAGCCTGCTCCAAAATCATCTAAAGCAGTCCGAAAACCAACTGTCCGAAGCTTTGCAAACAACTGTTTTACATGGTCATAATCAGAAACAGTGGCAGTTTCTGTAAGCTCTAATTCTGTAAGAGCCGGATCCACACCATACTTTTCCAGAATAGCAGTATAACGATGGATGGTATCGCTGTTCTGGGCATGGAGCGCTGACGCATTGATAGAGATCAGACGCTGTGGAAGTCCCTGTTCTTTCCATTTTGCCAGGAGTTTTACTGTTTCCTCAAACATATAGAAATCCAGGTCAATGATACGGCCATTTTTCTCATAAACCGGGATAAAGCTGTCCGGCGGAAGCAGTGTTCCGTCTTCTTTCTGCCAGCGGACTAAGGACTCCGCCCCTACGATCTTTCCTGTGGTCAGTGAGAAGCGTGGCTGAAGATATACTTTAAATTCCCGGTTTCTAATGGCTTTGTCAATCCCTGTGGCGATCTCATTTTCCATATTCTGCCGGTCTGCCATAGTCTTGTCATAAACGCAGACTGTTACCGGAGAATTGTCCTGGATCTGATGTCTTGCATAGTTTGCAGCATCAATAGCAAAGGACGCCCCGGCGCAGTCCCCTTCTACTTTATAAACGCCGGTGCGCAGACGCAGTTTCGCTTCCGGGTATTTTCTCTGCTGCCGTTCAATAAATCCACTATTGATACGATTGATGGCATCTATAGAAGTGTCATTCCATTTTTCTTCAAAGAAAAGCAGGAACTGATCTGCTACCACTCTGGTAAAATGAGCGGTATTGCACTTTTTCAGTGTATCAATAATATAACCGGTAAATTCCCTCAGCAGCTGGTCTCCGGCTGCATATCCATATTTACGGTTAAAGTATTTGAAATTTTCAAGATCTGTATAAACTAAAAGATAGCCTTCTCCCTTTCCGTCAGTGAGCACATTGTCTATTTCTTCCCTGAAGCGGTTGAAGGAAGGCAGTCCTGTAACCTTGTCATATTCCGGATAACCAGTGCAGCAGCTGCACGGTGTCCCTGCCGCTTTCATCTGGACCAGTTCATGTTCTAAACGCTCTTCCTGGTGCCACTCCCCAGTCACATCAATGACCATGCCAAAAAGAATGTCTGATTCCCCTGCATCCCCTTCTTCTGAAATGGAAACTGTCTCAAGACGTTTTCTGGAAATACCGCCATCATCATCTACTTCCCTGATATCAATAGGGCCTTTGATACGTCCGCTGTAAAATTCAATAGCTTTCCATCGGTCATCTGGATATATCCGTGTTTTGTCCCTGAGATAATCGCAGTATTCCGGAATCTCTGCATCTACTTCCAACTCTTTATTGTAACGTATCAAAGTATCTGTTTTTACATGATATTCAAATATGATAACACCGCTTTTTTCTAAAATAGCGGAAAGATGCTTCAGCATTCTCCTGCTGTCGTTCTCTTTACTGCGCTTTGGCATCTTTTTTTCCTCCTCTTATCTCAAGTACCATCCCCAGGTGGAATTACACTCATGGTTTAATTATACATCATACTTTACCATATTTGCATTTGCGATTCAAGTTGATTCCCGCTAATACTTATCTGGCATTTTTGCCAAATTTTTCTAAAACTTTTCTAAAGCCTTACTTTTACAGATACTGTTTACAGCAGTTCTTTTACTGTGATCTCTGCAGCATCCATTTCTTCTATAGCCGGGAGTATTTGCTCCGGTTCCCAGTCCTCTGCCAGGATAAAAAGTCCTTTGTAAACAGCAGCCATGATATCCTGGAAACGGCTGTCTTTTTCATTTCCATTTTCAATAACTTTAAATACATCCCGTCCTGTTTTTTTCAATCCTGAAAACAGGCGTATCTTAAGAGAGCGTACCTGGACCGGTCCGTTCCAGAAGCGGTCCATATCGTAATCGTCTGTATTTCCGCACTTTGCCACGCAGGTGGCGCAGCCTGGGGCAACTGCCAGTTTTTCAGCCCTTATCTGTTCTAACTGCTTCTCAAGCTCTTTTTCATCTGCATCCACTCTTACCAGGACAGACAGGGCGCATGTTACCACCCTGTCTGTGTTTTCTGTCTTTAAATGACTATATGTGGTCCTGGCAAGTCCGATCAAAGCTCCTGTAAGAATATCTTCCAGCTTTTTTTCTCCCTGAAGTCCCATTTTTACTCCTGCTCTGTTGGAAATACAACGGTCAACAGCATTTTAAAGGTTTCTTCCGCATAAACAGCGTGAGGAACCTTTGCTGGCATAATAAGAACGTCACCAACGCAGCAGAAATGCTCTTTTCCGCCTACTGTAAACTTGCCTTTTCCCTCTAACACCTGTACCATGGCATCGCCTGTGGAATCATGGGTGCTGATCTCTTCACCTTTGTCAAATGCAAATAAGGTTATACTTACAGCTTTGTTCTGGGCCAGTGTACGGCTGACGATCTGACCTGGCTGCACAGTTACCTGGTCTGCTAATGGAAGTACGGTTTCGTGTTCAATGTTTTTAATAAATGCCATTTTTGTTTACTCCTGCTATGATCTTTTCCCCGCCTGCTGGGCGGGGAGTGATATCCATTTTGCTTTTTATTTTTTTCCCAGCCACCGGGCAGAGAGACAGTTAATCCAGTATCTTACCATCAATAGAAATGGTCACCACCTGCCACGGAATAAACTTTCCGCTGTTTTTTAAAGCTTTGATGGCCGCCTGCTCCAGACCGCCGCAGCATGGAACTTCCATGCGCACTAAAGTGACGCTCTTGATATCATTTGCTGCAATGATCTCCGTCAATTTTTCACTGTAATCGCAGTCATCTAATTTAGGACATCCGATGAGAGTTACTTTGCCTTTTACAAAATCCTTATGGAAGTTTCCATAGGCATAGGCAGTACAGTCTGCTGCAATCAGCAGCTTTGCCTGATCAAAATATGGTGCCTTGATCGGTGCCAGCTTGATCTGTACCGGCCAGTTGCTTAACTGGGAAGTAATCGGCGCTGCACTTAATGCGCTTTCTTCTGCCTGGTCTGCTTCCTGGTTTTTACGGTTCATCTGACGCATACGGGTTCCCGGACATCCGCCTGCCGGTGCCGGATGAGCGCCTGCTGCTGCTTTTTTCTTCTTATTTTCAAGTACAGCTGCCTCATCATATGCAGCTGCCTCTCTCTCTATAAAGGAAATGGCGCCCGCCGGACAGGCTGGAAGGCAATCGCCTAAACCATCACAATAATCATCTCTTAATAATTTCGCCTTGCCATTTACCATTCCAATGGCACTTTCGTGACAGGCCTGGGCACAAAGTCCACAGCCATTACATTTTTCTTCATCAATATGAACGATCCTGCGTATCATTTCTATACCTCCTTGACATTATACAAGGAATATACTACAATCACCTGCAAATGTATGTTGTTCTGACAACAAAAGGAGAGAAAATGGATCATAAATTGTTGGAAAATGCACCCTTATTTAAAGATGTAGCCCCGGAAGAGATCGATGCCATGCTCCAGTGCCTTGGCACGGAAGAAAAGGAATACGAAAAAGGCGAGATCATCTTCCACGCCGGAGATGTGATCCATTCCATCGGACTGGTCCTTACCGGCCGGGTCCAGATCGAAAATGATGATCTCTGGGGCAATAAAAGTGTTCTGGAAAGCGTGGGGCCCGGCTTTGCCTTTGCGGAAAGCTATGCCTGTCTTCCCGGAGAACCCCTTATGGTCTCGGCGATTGCAGCTGAGCCTTCAAGGATCCTGTTTTTAGATACAGGCCGGGTACTGACCGCCTATCCATCTGCCTGCTCCCATCACAGCCGCTTAGTCCAGAACCTGTTATATATTTCTTCCCAGAAAAATTTAAACCTGTCCCGCCGTATCTTCCACACCTCTTCCAAGTCCATACGGAGCCGCCTGTTATCTTATCTGTCCTTCCAGGCTGCTAAAGCAGGAAGCCAGGATTTTTATATTCCTTTTAACAGACAGCAGTTAGCCGACTATTTAAGCATTGACCGAAGCGCTATGTCCGCAGAGCTTAGTAAAATGCGAAAAGAAGGGATACTGGAGACAGATAAAAATCATTTTGTTTTAAAGTCAGACCTGCTGTAGCAGCAGGTCTGTTTTTTGTTTTATCTTCTGGCTTCTCTTGTTTTTTCGATCAGCCTGCGTATTCCCTGTTTCGGATAAGAAAGCAGTGCTCCAAAATCTACAGCCAGCTGGTAGCGTTCTTCCTCGGTTCCGCCACACTGGCTTTCCAGCTCTTTCTGGCGTTTTTTCAGTTCCAGATAGGTCTCATAAACGTCCTGGGTACGGAAAAACAAATAATTATATTTATCCTGGTTTGCCTCTGCCAAAAACAGATCCGTAATCAGCGCCTCATCCTGTGGATGATAAAGGATCCCGTATTTCTCGCAAAGCCGCTTTACCTGGGGCAGATAGGAGTCACGCTCTGCCTTTGTATCACATGGATGGCTCATTGCCAGCTTTTTAAGGCCGGATGCCACCATTTCACAAAAGCAGTCCATAACACCGCACTCATAAGAGTAATGATCAATCGGCACTTCCTTCTCTGCTTCCTCTAAAAGCACATACTCATCCTTATCCAGTGAAAGAGGTATTCCCGATACGCTTGTAACATTCGCTCCCCCATACCAGGTGCTGTCCACCTGAAAAATGTCTCCTATCTGATATTCTGCAGAATACTCGTCATTTTTTCGGATGATCTTTATTTTTTGTTTATCCATAAGCAGTTTTACCTCCTTGCTGCAGCTTCAACATACATCTTATTTGCCTCATCTTAACATATTCCCCCTCAAACCTCAATAGCTGTGAAAAACCGGTTGCCATAGCCCACTTTCTCATGTAGAATGGGCTTATCTGTGCTGCCATCTATTGTTTTGTAAGGAGACAAGTTTGTAATGAGTATATTAAATGTAGAACATTTAAGTCACGGTTTTGGAGACCGGGCTATTTTTCAGGATGTGTCTTTCAGGCTTTTAAAGGGAGAACACATTGGTCTTGTGGGTGCTAATGGTGAAGGCAAATCCACTTTTATGAATATCATCACCGGAAAACTGATGCCTGATGAAGGCAAAGTGGAATGGGCAAAAAATGTAAATGTAGGCTATCTGGACCAGCATACGGTCCTGGAAAAGGGCATGTCCATCCGCGAAGTGTTAAAAAGCGCTTTCGCTCCCCTTTTTGAAATGGAAGAGCGCATGAACCATATCTGCGACAATATGGGGGATGCAGATGAAGCGCAGATGAATACCATGATGGAAGAGCTGGGAACGATCCAGGATCTTTTAATGGCCCATGATTTTTATGTGATCGACTCTAAAGTAGAGGAGGTCGGCCGTGCTCTTGGGTTGGATGAGATCGGTATGGACCGTGACGTAACGGAGCTTTCCGGCGGTCAAAGAACCAAGGTCCTTCTTGGAAAGCTGCTGCTTCAGAAACCGGATATCCTTCTTCTTGACGAGCCTACCAACTATCTGGACGTACAGCATATTGAATGGCTGAAGCGGTATCTTCAGGAATACGAAAATGCTTTTATCCTGATCTCCCATGATATCCCGTTTTTAAACAGCGTCATCAACCTGATCTATCACATGGAAAACCAGCGTCTGGACCGTTATGTAGGCGATTATGATAAGTTCCAGGAGGTTTATGCTGTAAAAAAAGCCCAGTTAGAGGCTGCCTATAAACGCCAGCAGCAGGAGATCGCAGAACTGGAAGATTTCGTAGCCAGAAACAAAGCCCGTGTTTCCACCAGAAATATGGCTATGTCCCGCCAAAAGAAGCTTGATAAAATGGAAGTGATCGAACTGGCAAAGGAAAAACCAAAGCCAGAATTTAATTTCCTGGAAGCCCGCACTCCAGGTAAATATATTTTTGAGACTAAAGATCTGATCATCGGATACGATGAGCCTCTTTCCCGTCCTTTAAACCTGACTATGGAACGGGGGCAGAAATGCGTTTTAGTAGGTGCAAATGGTATTGGAAAAACCACGCTTTTAAAAAGTATCCTTGGACTGACACCAGCTTTAAGCGGTTCTGTAGAACTGGGAGATTATCTTTCCATCGGATATTTTGAACAGGAAATGGCTCCCGGCAATACTACCACCTGTCTGGATGAAATCTGGAAGGAATTCCCGTCTTATACCCAGTATCAGGTGCGCTCCGCCCTTGCAAAATGCGGTCTGACCACAAAGCACATTGAAAGCCAGGTCCGCGTATTAAGCGGCGGTGAGCAGGCCAAAGTACGCCTGTGCAAGCTGATCAACCGTGAAACCAATGTTCTTCTTTTAGACGAGCCTACCAACCATCTGGATGCAGATGCAAAAGAAGAATTAAAACGTGCCTTAAAGGCTTACAAAGGAAGCATCCTTCTCATCTGCCATGAACCGGATTTTTATGAAGGTCTGGCTACAGATGTATGGGACTGCAGAGACTGGGCACTGCGTTTATCATGATCTTACCATGATCATAAAAGGCTGCTTTCAGATCATTTACTATGAAAGTCCCGGACGGCAGCCGCGAATGAGCCATGCTTGCATGAGCGAATTCACGGGTATCGGACGGGCAAGCCGGTATGAGCAAGGAGCGCGATAGCGCGGATTGTGAATGCTGGCGACGATTGCGGGAGCACCAAAGGTGCGGAGCAATCGGCTTTCATGAATGGTGATGCCTGCGTCAGCAGGCATGTCCGTTTAAATTGAATGACCTGAAAACAGCCTTCTGTTATTTCTGATTATCTTTTATTTTGAGGAAATATCTTCAATAAAACCTTCTCCGAATACCTCCTTCACATCACTTACAATAAGAAACGCCTGCTTGTCATATTCCCGGACAATATCCCTAAGCCAGACGATCTCTTTTCTGGGAACAACACAAAACAGCATGTCCCTTTCTGTTCCGGAATACATTCCTACTGACCTTACAGCAGTAACCCCTCTCTCCATATTTTTCATGATCGAACCTGCGATCTCTTTACTGCGTTCAGAAATAATGATCGCAAGTTTCGAAAAATTCAGACCATCTAAAATTCCATCTGATACGCGGCACACTGCATAGATCGCTATCATCGCATACAATGCTGATCCCAGTCCAAATACAGAAGCACCTGCCAGTACTACCATTGCATCAAGGACCTGCATGATCTGAGATACAGAATATTGACGGATCTTCAGATGAAGCAGGGCGGCGAGCATATCCGTACCCCCTGTAGTGGCATGTACTGCAAATAAAATCCCTGTTCCAACTCCGGAAAGAATACCACCAAATAAAGCTGATAAAAAGATATCATCTCCGGCAATGGTCATTTCCGGCAAAACATACAAAGAGACTGACAAGGACACAGTTGCTATAAATGTCCTTTTAATAAAATTCCATCCTTTCAAACGCCAGGCAGCCAGAAATAATGGAATATTCAGTAATGTATTTGTCAGCCATAAGGGTATATCAAACAGACTTTTAAATATGATCGCCATGCCGGATACTCCACCGGTAACAAGGTTCACAGGATCATAAAGGTTTTTTATTGCAAACCCCATTAAAAATGCTGCAAAAATAATCACTGCGTAACAGGCCAATTCAGTTTTTACTGCCCTGAAATCCTTCATTTTTATTTCACCATTTTTCTATCTGATCCCAGTCAGATTTTTTATGCGGACGTTCCCACATATATTCTTTAAATTCCCCACAGCATGGGGTTCCTTTACATACCCAGATGCGGCGGTCTGTCACATCCATAAGGATACACCCAAGCGTACTGATCCGGTTCAGCTCTGTCTTTCTGCTATCACCGTGTCTGCAAACGCTGAAAGGATATCCAAAATGATCCTTAAAGGCATCCTTTATATCTTCCATGGTGACTGCACCTGCTTTAGGCTGAAGATGTTTTAAAATTCTTCTGTCACGATATAAAGTTCCCCCCAGTGCATCTACCTGATATGCATAATGTGGATGACGGATATGGTTACTATGGGCTATCAGACCATTTTCCGGATACAGCACCAGCTGTCCATCCTTTAGTTTTTCAAATCCCATGGCATCACCGCCGCAATAAGCAGCCACATAATACATTGGAAGCATTGATTCCGCTCCGAATATCTGATTCACCGCATCAACATAACGGTCCTGTTCCAAAAATTTACGGCGGATAAATACAGATGGGATTCCAAAAACTTCAGGATTATATGTTTTTTGCAGACTGTTGACTCCCAGGGCAATTCCTGCCTGGTTCATGCCATATCTGGCAAGCTGTCCTGCCTCTGTAACGATCATCAGATCCGGACCGTCATCTCTAAGTATCTGTAAGATCACGGTGCCGAATTCCTGCCATGTATAAGTGTCCCAGTTCTGCGCCAGGATCGTATGTCCATTGGCAGAAGCATCCGGCAATACTGCAACGCTGGAACAGCCATCCAGTTCCTCCTTATCAGAAGGGGGTCTGCGGACCAGAGTCATAGCTTCAGACCGCGAATTTAAGGTTAAAAGGTCATCAAACTCTACATCTGCGCCCTGGGCGATCCCTTCTAATTCATCTAAAAGTTCCGGTGAGTAAGAACGGATAAAAGGAAGAAATTCTTTGGATATCACTTTTGCTTCATCCCAGCTTACCGCAGTGTGACCGCCATTAAAAAAACGGATATAGCGTTCCAATACTCCCTGTATCAGTTCTTTACATTGAACCCCATAGTCTACTCCACGTTCTCTGTGGTTTTTACCCCGGATAGTGAAAACAGGCATCTCCATATTGTTCTCTCCTCTCTTTACTTGATAAACATAGTAACACCAGGGCCAAGGGGCAGGTTAAATGCCCACCAGACACCTAAAATAAGCAGTTCCGTGATCATAGTCGCTATTGCATATGGCATACAGCCTGCAAAAACCGTTCCCATACCCGGTGTTTTACTCTTGTCTGTATTATACTTACCCAGAAGGCCTACGATCAGTGCCACATCAGAAGAGATCGGTGCGATCGCATTGGTAGCAGAATCTCCGATGCGGTATGCTACTGTAGTTAAAGCCGGGCTAAAGCCGATCGCATAAAGCATTGGGATCAGGATCGGTGCCAGGATCATCCACTTTGAAGATCCGGAAGTCATAAATAAATTTAAAAATGTAGAGAAAAATACAATAAATACAATAAGACCAAATCCATTGATACCTGATGTTTTTATCCATTCAGCACCTGCAGCACCTAATGCAGTCGGAATATTAGATGCATTAAACAGGTAAATAAATAAGGAGGCCGGAAGTGCGATCACCATGAAATTAACCATGGAATTAATACTGCCTGCAAGCATCTTAGGCAGGGAATTCCAGTCTTTTAAAGCACCAGTTGTACGTCCATAGGCAATTCCTGTAACCATAAAGAATAAAAATAACAGTGTTAACACACTCTTTAATAACGGAGAGTTAGGAACAAGGCTTCCATCATCTGCACGGAAAACAGAATTTTGCGGAATGCATATGATGACCAGTAATGCCAGGTAAATAACTGCTGCGATCCCTGTATTCCGGAGTGCCTTATGCTCCAGGGGAGATAAATCTTTATCTGAAGAGCCAATCTGAATAAGACTTAAATCCTTTGCTTCGCCGATAAAGCCTCTGACAAATTTTGTTGTTACCACGGTAAATACCACTGTCAGGATAATGGCGCATGCAAACATAAAATACCAGTTCTGAAGTACATGTACAGTAGAGGTGTCGATTCCCAGAGAAGAACATACAGATTCATTGATACCACTTAACAGTACATCCAGATTTCCAACAAATACATTGGCAGACATTCCGGCATTACCTGCCGCATATGCCAAAATGATGCCCAGCCACGGATTATACCCCATTGAAGCAAATACCGCCGCTGCTACTGCTGTACAGCCTAAGATACCTGCATTAGAGGCTGTATTTGCATTGATCGCAATAAATGAAACAATGGCAAATACAAATGCCGGACGTACACCTGCGATCGTTCTCTTAATAAACGCACCGAACAGTCCCACCTGTTCTGCCAGTCCGATGGACAGCATCAGCAGACCCATCATCATCATTGGTGAAAAGTTATAATAAATACTGTATAAATTCTGTGTTACATAATTTATGGTCTCTTTATTTAACAGGTTCTTTATAGTCACTGTTACAATTTCCCCGCCTGTTCCTTTGGAAGATGCACTTTCATAAGTCACAGAAACACCTGCAAATATCACAGAAAGAACAATTGCCACCACGATTAGGATCGTAAACAGATAAAATGGATGCGGAAGTTTATTACCAATAACCTCAACACCATTAATAAACCGGAAAAACAACCCCTTTTTTTCTTCTTTTGTCTTCTCCATACCTGATTCTCCTTTACTTTGTTTCATATACAACTTCTCCGCCAACAACTGTCTGCAGGGAGCAGATATCTTTTATTTCTTCTTCCGGGCATTTCATATAGTCACGGTCGATCACAACAAAATCTGCCAGTTTTCCCGGCTCGATACTGCCTTTTAACTGCTCTTCAAATGCTGCGTAGGCCGCCCAATTTGTATAAGAACGCAGTGCTTCCTCCCGGGTCATTGCTTCCTGTGGATGCCATCCTCCTTCCGGTTTTAAATGCTCATCTTTTCTTGTTACCGCACAATACATGCTTAAAAATGGATTGCAGCTTTCTACCGGTGAATCCGTTCCGTTTGGTAAAGGATTTCCCTGGTCGATCAATGTTCTCCATGCATATGCACCTTTTATGCGCTCTGCTCCCAGACGTGCATCTGCTACATTTTTATCCGTCCGTAAAAATACAGTCTGATGAGTAGGTATAACCCCCAGTTTGCGGAAGCGTTCTATGTCTTCCGGGGCAATGATCTGGGCATGCTCACTTCTAAGACGTGCATCTTTATCTGGAAGCTCCTTTAAAAGCTGTTCATATACATCCAGACACTGACGATTAGCTGCATCTCCAATTGCATGGCACCAGGTCTGGAAACCAGCCCTTCGCGCCTCATACAATACAGAATACAACTGGTCATTTGTCCACTTTCCATTTCCTTTATGACCTGGCTGGTCTTCATAGTCTTCTAACATCCATGCACTTCTGGCTCCTAAAGATCCATCAAGGGATATCTTATAGGCTCTGGCTGTAAGACGATTGTCATACATACCAATTCGGAGTCCCTTCTTAAAGAATTTTAAAGAGCCTTCCATCAGTTCCTGGTAATTCGGACGTCCCAGTACACGCATACTTACATAGATCCTTAATTTCAGACGCTCTTTTTCATATAATTCCTGCCATGCTTCCACCCACTCTTCCGGTGAGCCGGCATCCTGAACAGATGTTAAACCATTTGAAAAGAATTCCTGCTGGGCCAGCAATACGATCTTCTGGATCTGTTCCTTTGTATACGATGGTATCGCTTTATTAAATGGATCCTGCGCCTGATCAGTAACCACACCAAGGAGACTTCCATCCTGCTTATGTAAAAATTCTCCCCCTGCCGGGTCTGGTGTATCCTTTGTGATCCCTGCTGTTTCAAATGCCTTTGTATTCGCCCATGCAGCATGTCCGCAGGCTCTTGTAAGGTATACCGGTGAATCCGGAGCCACAGCATCCAGGTCTTCTTTGGTAGGAAATGATGGATCATCCCACGTATCATTGATCCATCCCCGTCCAATGATCCATTCTCCTTTTTTCGCACTGCTGTAAGCATCAGCAACCATGTCCAGGATCTCCTGCTTTTGTTTTGATACCAGATTCAGGTTCAGCTTCATAGCACCTGTATTGGTAATGTGAAGATGGGCATCGATCAATCCAGGCAGTACCGTTTTTCCCTGAAGATCTATGATCTTCGTGTGTTCGTCACAATTTTCAAGAACCTCCTCTGTACTGCCAACAACACTAAATCTGTCCCCCGACACCCCGAATGCAGCGGCTGTGGAAAATTTATCATCTGCAGTATAAATATTCCCGTTGATCCATGCCATATCCAGTTTTCGCATCTTGATTCCTCCTCCTGTTTTTACATCATATTGACAGCCTTATTATTTTCAGCTAATATGATTGTAACTATTTTTGCAAATATAATCCAATACTAATTATTTATAAATTCTATAACATAAATGAATTGAATTTTCTGAATACTTATTCATTAGAGTTTCATCCTCTATTACAGTTTGTATTCCGCAGAAAGGATGATCATAAATGGATCTGGATAAGGTCACTTACCTTCTGGCACTTGCCGATACCAAAAACTATTCACGGGCAGCAGAACAATGCCATATATCACAGCCTGCTTTAACACGTTATATTAAAAACCTGGAAGAAGAATTAAATGTAACACTATTCGACCGGTCTTCCTTTCCCATCCGGCTTACCTATGCCGGGGAGCGATATATAGATGGTCTTTTGAAGATCCTGGAAATGAAAGAAAAACTGGATAAGGAAATGAGAGAAATTGCAGGGCATGTTCAGAACCAGATCTCGATCGGCATGCACAGCACCCGCTGTTACAGCTGGCTTCCCCGCATTCTTCCTGACTATCAGAAAATCTGTCCCAAAGTAAAGGTCAAGCTGAGCGAGGGAAATTCAGCTAAATTACAAAAGGATGTAAAAAACGGGGCGATCGATGTATTTTTTATATGTTCAAAGCCTTCTGATCTTGATGGTCTGACATTTGTCCCTCTTTTTCAAGAAGAAATGACTCTTATTGTAAGCCGTACTGCAGCTGTTTTTCATAACTTAATACTTCCGGAAAACATCCCGGGAGTTCTCCAGTATATTCCTCCTCGTATTCTGGAACAGATTCCTTTCATTTCCCTGACACCGGGACATGGAACCTATGAATTTGCAAGGGAACAATTTAAAAAATTTCAAATATCCCCCTCTGTTTCTATGGAGCTGGATAATTCACCTACCGTGTACCGTTTAGTTCCGCAAAACAATGGCTTTGGATTTGCTCCCGTAACTGTTACCTATGAAGAAAAATTTGACTATACACCTATTTTCTGCTCCATGGACCATCATGTAAGTTCAAGGGAAATCGGATTGTTATACCGGGATAGTTCTTCATTATCTCCTGCAACCCGCCAGTTTATCCAGACAGCCAGAGAAGTTATCCCCAGTTTTGTAAGATCTGAGATCCCTCATTTTGAAGTCCGGGAAGATATTAACTTTTCTTAACTTTATTATAAGGCGACATCACCATAAATGAAAGTTTAAAATAATAACACCTGAAAGGTAAACCCAACCATGCTTTCCATATTATATGAAGATAACGATATTATAGTCGTAATAAAGCCAGCCGGTCTGGAATCACAAAGTGGAAAAAGCTTTGCCCCGGACATGGTCAGTGAAATACGAAAACACCTGGCCAGTCATCCACAAGATATCCACAAATTAACAAAAGAAACATCCACAGCTTCCAAATATCCACAGCCACCTTATGTAGGAGTTATCCACAGACTAGACCGTCCGGTATCTGGTATTATGGTATATGCCAAGAATCCCAAGGCTGCAGCTTCACTTAGTACCAGCCTTCAGCAGGGAAAAATAGAAAAATGGTATCAGGCTGTGATCTGTGGAAAACCTGTGGATAACAATGGGACATATGTGGATTATCTTAAGCAGGACAAGAAAAACAACTGTTCACGGATTGTGGATAAGTCTGATCCTGACGGAAAAAGAGCTGAGCTGGAATACAAAGTGTTAGACTGTATGCAAACGGAGGAAAAGGATCCCCAATACTTAAGTCTGGTGGAAATAAAGCTGCTCACCGGCAGGCATCATCAGATCCGGGTTCAATTTTCCGGTCATGGAACACCTCTTTATGGAGATGGCAAATACGGAAATAATGAAAAAGCTGTAAGAAAAAGCCTTGCTTTGTGTGCCTGCCATTTAAGATTTAAACATCCGGCAACTGGCCGGATCATGGATTTTCAGATAAAACCGGATACAGGAGCTTTTAAATTATTCAGTAAAAACATATCATAAATACAAAACGTCGGACCTTAAAAAGTCTGGCGTTTTTTTATCCTTGCATAATTCCATCACTTGTTGTATAGTATTAATTGTAATGACATATAGTATTGATTACTACATATAAAAGTTTTCAAAGCTTATATGACACATGCAAGGAGGTATCTGCTATGAGTGCAAAAATAAAAAGAAATATCTGCCGTATGAAAGATCCCGGAAGCGCCATTACCCATCTGATCGCTATGGTGGCCGCTGCCATTGCATCAGTCCCGCTTTTGATCAAAGCAGCAAAAACGCCAGGCTACCTGCATCTGGCAGCACTGGCGGTGTTTATTTTAAGTATGATCTGTCTGTATGGGGCAAGTACCTTGTACCATACACTGAATATTTCTCCTGTTATCAATAAGCGTCTGCGCAAGCTGGACCATATGATGATCTTCGTCCTTATTGCCGGAACTTATACACCGGTATGCCTGATCGTTTTAGGAGACCACACCGGCTGGAACCTTTTAGGTCTTGTATGGGGCATTGCCCTTGTTGGGATCATCATCAATGCTCTCTGGATCACCTGCCCCAAGTGGTTTTCTTCCCTGATCTATATTGCCATGGGATGGGTGTGCATCCTGGCTATCTCCAAGATCATCGCTGCACTTCCAGCTGGTGGCTTTGCATGGCTTTTAGCAGGCGGCATTATTTACACCGCAGGAGGAATTATATATGCATTGAAACTGCCGATTTTCAATTCCAGGCACCGGTACTTTGGCTCCCATGAGATCTTCCACCTGTTTGTCATGGGCGGCAGTCTCTGCCACTATATGATGATGTATCAGTTCGTGGCATAAAGCTGACTTTCTGAAGCCACGAATATGTCCATATTACAGCCATGGGCGATCAGCTCCTCCTTCTTCTTCCGGGGGAGCTGTTTTATTGCATATTCCCGCTTCATGGCCTCCTGTTTTGTCCCAAAGGCTTCATAATAGGCCAGTGTCACCGGTCTTCTTGACTTCGTATATTTGGCTCCAGTGCCGCTGTTGTGGGCATGGAGCCGTTTTTTTAAGTCATTGGTCCATCCGCAGTACAATGTCCCGTCTGCGCAGTGGAGTATATAGGTATAATTCATATCTTTCCCCTGAAGCTTCCTTCTGATCCTGAAGTTTTCCCGGATTCCGGTAATCTGTACATCCTAAACCATACATTTTATGTACTGGTATAATCCACGATAATTATCGATTCATTACACACAGGATAAATTTTCATGTGCAAGGAAGCTGAATGAGGCGATGCCAGTAGCATCGTCGATTGAAGCTGACGCGGCATATGGAAATTTAGACAAGTGAAAGGGGCGGATAATTATTGTGGATTATACTAGGCAGAGCCAGAAAGCTCTGCCTCTCCAGGCTCCGGAACCTGCAGATCTATATAAAGCATCAGCGGATGCATCTATTATCATCATACGCTGCTGCTTTTAAATTGTGCCAGCTTCTCAAAAACGTCTTCCGCCGCCTCCATGACTGCTCCCGCTGCTGGAAGTATGTATTGTGCTGCGTCCTGCCGAACTGCTTCCAGAATGTCCTCTGCCTCCGCTTCCACTGGAAGTATTTCTTGGAATAGGTACAGAACGCACATACTTATTGACCATTTTGTCCCCGGCAACAGAAAAATGGAACGCACAGTCCGCCCGGTAAGCCTGAAGACTGTTTGATACCTCTCTGCTGCTCTGTTTCATAGCATAACGTTTTTTTATATCCAGACATACGGATCCAGCTAAAATTCCGGCGATCACCATTGCTATTGCCACCTCATACAAGCGGATGCTGTGGTAACGGACGATCTCGCCTGTATCCCGGTCATAAGTATACTGACCGGATTCCACGCCCTCTTTTACATAGGCCTTTACATCTTCCAGAAAATGCTCCGTAGCTCCTGCAAAGTCCCGGTTTCCCAGATCTCCATATACATCATCTAAAATGCTTTCAATACGTTCATCTGTAAGCATATTGATCATTGTACCTGTAGTTGAAATATAGCATTCTCCCCCCGGCTGTCCAGGTCCGTCCATATAGTATAACAGCAGTACACCGCTGGCTTTCTTTCCCACACCAAAGCCACCGTAGTCATAATAATCATCTGCATATTCTTCTGCTGAACGTTCCCCGTCTGCATAAGCGCTGACTATGACCACATCCATCTTTGTGCTTTTTCTGCACTGGGCAATTTTTTCTTCCAGCTGTATTATTTCTGTTTCACTAAACAGTCCCGCCTGGTCAAATACGCGGGGCTGGCCGCTTACTGCTCCCGTCTGGTCCGCCCATACTGCCATACTGCCCATAACTAAAAATGTACAGATCAGCAGACAGATCATTATCCCTTTTATCTTTTTCATCTCATCACCTCATCAGCCGATCCAATACCCTAAAAACAGCAGTATCACACACACCGGTACAAAAATACTTAAGAATAAAACTGCCAGTTTTTTATTATCCACCGGAAGCTCTCCCCATATCTTTCCCGTCTGGCCATTTAAAGCAAAATAATAGATCTTCCCTCTGGCCTTATCATTATAGGTTACTGTCCATACAGGAAGAAGGGCAGCAGCCCAGGTCTCTTCGGTAATATCCGCCTGATTCTTTCGCACCTGGACGCTGGAATAATTCCCGGTCTGGCTGCTTAGGCTGGATAATGCAAACTGCCGTACCTCTTCTTTAACCTCATTTACAAAACCATCTTTTTCCATATCCCGGTTCTCTGCCACAAAGCCGGAAAGATAACCCATGGAAAATTCTTTTTTCTCATTCAGACGGTAAGGCAGAACACCATCGATCAGCTTTCTGTTGGCCTTCTTTAATGCATTTCTGGCTACAGAGTCTACATTCATATCTCCCTGTCTTTGGATATCATAGACTTTCGTTTCTGTATAGCGCATACCCGCCGTCTCCCAGGTACGGACAGTCTTTCCTTCTGCCTGAAGATCTCCCTTTACCTTGCAGCTGTAAAGCCAATAAGGGAAATATACACCGGTCATGCTCTCGATCTGGCGGGGAGAAAAGAAATAATCCGGTACGAATTTTTTCCGTCCTACCCACTGGGTAAATATCTCCTGGGCTTTTTTCTTATCGATCTGAAACGGGAGTATATAGTCCGGTTTAAATTCCCCCCGCAGTTTTTCTTCCAGCACAACAGGATTGTGACAGTAATAACAGAAAGAAGCAGCCGTAGTCTCATCTGTGACAATCTGTGCACCACAGCTTGGACAAATGTACATGATAGAGGTAACTGTCTTTTTTCTGCCTGTATTTTCAGATGCGTCTTCTGTCTGCACAGCCTGTGTCCCCGATGTTTCAACCGGTACATCCTCTGTTATTACATTATTTTCCTGGATCTCTGCCCGTTTCTCTGCTTTTTCCAGCTCTTTCTTTTCTATCTCATCCAGCTCTTCCTGTGAAAACTCAGAAAGACAGTATTCGCACCTGTATTTCTGAATGTCTGCATTAAATGTCAGTCCGCCGCCGCAATTAGGGCATTTATATGTTATAACTCCCATGCTTAAGCTTCTCCTCTTGGATTTCCGCATTCACTGCAGAACTTGCCTTTATTAACAGTACCACATACCGGACAGGTCCACTCTGCTGACGGCTTTGGTTTTCCACACTCGCTGCAGAATTTTCCTGTGTTTTCCACATGGCATGCAGGGCATATCCAGGGCTGCTTTACAGACTGGGCCGGCTGAACTGCCTGGGCACCATTATTTCCTGTGCTATAACCCATCTGTCCACTTGGAACGCCGCCATTTCCTGCGCCATATCCCATCTGTCCACCTGGAACACTGCCATTTCCTGCGCCGTATCCCATCTGCTGTCCCTGCTGCATCTGCCTGTTCATCTGCATCTGCTGCATATTAGCTGCAGACGCTGCACCCATAAAAGCACCTCCATTTTGCATTCCAAGACCCATTCCCATAAATCCGGACATAGCTCCGTTTGTATTGGTACCTGCACCTTTTAATCCTTCTGCAATGGTGCTCTGTACATAACCTTCTCTTATAGACGGATCTCCCATCATAGCACCCTTGTTGCGCATATTGATCAGTTCCTGTGATGTTTCGTCATAGGAAATGCTTGCAATTCCTACAGACTGGATCTCCATACCACGCAGTTCTTTCCACTGGTCATCCAATACATTGGACATATATTTTCCAAGCTCCATGCTCTTGGAAGGAACATAGGAAATGCGGATGCCATCAGCTGACATCTGGTTAATGGAAGTCTGCAGTGCCTCTAAAAACTCATTTAAGTACTGCTCATTGATATCTTCCATTTCCACCCGGTCTGCATTCTTTGGAATCACTTCTGCATAAAATTTCAGTGGATCAGTGACCTTAATAGAATAGGTTCCATGCGTCCGTAAAAACAATTCTGCGTTATAGAAATTATCAAAATAGTTAATGGCATTTTTAGTACCGAATTTCAGCCCCCGGATCTCCTGAAGATTAATATAATATACTTTCTGGGCTGTAGGAGCCACACCTCCAAAGCGGATCCTTCCTAACGATTCCTTTACTGCCTTCCCTAAAGAGCCATTCATAAGAGAAGGCTGTGTATCCAGGCTTACCTTATAGTAGCCGGGTTCTGCTGTGTAATCCACCACTTTTCCCCCATCTACTAAGATCATGCACTGCTCCGGATATACATGGATAATGGAACCTTCTGTTACCATGTTATCAGAGCCTTTACCATTTTCACCTGTTCCTTTTCTAAGCTGGACGCCTTTTGCAAAAACAGTCTGTGCTCCCATATTGTCCGGTTCCAGGGCCTCCAGCCACTGGTCTGACAGACCTGTACCAACTGCATGTGATGCTGCTTTAATGATTCCCATTTATTTTTCTCCTTTTTTATTCACCCTTTTTAAGCGTGATTTTTTATGTTTTACCGGTTCTACAAAATGAATAGCTCCTGCGATCAAAGCTGCCCCTGCTGTCAGCTGAAGCACAATGCTAAGTCCGATCCAGTGTTTAATGATAATGCCGCTTCCCGACATTCCAAAATAACTTACTATATCTGCAAGGGGTGTTCCTCTGCCCGCCTGTTCCCCAATGATCGCCATAAATGTAACCGCCGGGTTAAACAAAAACAGGTAAAAGGAAACGCCGGAAGAAGCTCTGAACCCACTATCTGCTATGGAATAGGCCGTCGTCTTATCCAGGCTCATTCCTGATATGGAAAGAGCAAAACGGTTGATAAAATAAGTTCCTGCTACTACTGCAACCAGTGTTCCATATGTGACCACAGTTGAGATGGTAGAGCGCTTAAGGGCTGCTGAAAAACAGATGCCGATGCTTCCTGCAAAAAATGCCACTGTCACATAGCAGAGGATCAGTGAGAAAGCATCTGCCCATGTGATACCCCCGTATACGAATACCATTGCAACAGCCGGGAAACTGGAAAGGATGAGCAAAAGCAGTGTGCTTAAAGCACTCAACAGCTTCCCGCCTACGATCTGTCCGGCACTCATCCGGGTGGTCAGCATCAGA
Source organism: Lachnospiraceae bacterium (assembly GCA_025758065.1). Taxonomy (NCBI): domain Bacteria; kingdom Bacillati; phylum Bacillota; class Clostridia; order Lachnospirales; family Lachnospiraceae; species Lachnospiraceae bacterium. The sequence goes on along the minus strand of CP107199.1, from coordinate 1,479,495 downwards.
TCTAAGGTCTGGCGTTCCCGCTCCCCGCTGATAGAGGAAGCAGTTACTGCCGGAACAATAAACATTAATAATAAAAATTCCATGGATGTAACAAATTCATACAGATCCATAAAACTGCTGTACTGGATGTTCGCAGTTGCTTTTACCTGCATGATCACAGAATACATATTTAAAAGCGTTACCAAAAACAAGATCCCATTAAAAAGAAAGATAATAAGGGGCAGTTTCAGGCTTCGGGAGCTTACCCGCATTTCCCTGTTATAAACCGGATTCTGCTTCATAAGAAGTCACCACCCTTTCTTCTTCATGGTCTGTCAGCTGCATAAATACAGTTTCCAGACTGCCCTTTTCTCTGGTAAAACCATTGACCAGCACATCTGAATCAATGAGCTGCTGTAATAGCACAGCCTCATCCCGGGCATCCCCGGCAAAACGGACGCAGATGTCCTTTTCACGCATGGAAATGGTACGCACACAGGGATGGCTCTTTAAAATAGACAATGCCTTTTCCATATTGCTGTAAACAGAGATCACCAGTGGATTAGATGCATTGACTCTTGATAAAATGTCCTGGATATTTCCCTCTAAGATCATCCTTCCCTGATCAATGATGCCAATATCCGTACACATTTCTGATAACTCTGACAGCACATGGGAACTGATAAGGATCGTCTTTCCTGCAAATTTCAGATCTTCCAGTATCTCTTTAAATTCTACCCGTGTCCTTGGATCAAGACCGGAAGTTGGCTCATCTAAGATCAGTATCTGTGGATCGTGGATCAATGCCCTTGCCAGACAAAGGCGCTGCTTCATGCCTCTTGAAAGACCGTCTACATAAAAGTCAAGTTTTTCATTCAGTCCCACCTGCTCCAAAAGGGCAGTATAGCGTTTTCTCGCCACCAGACCGTCTATATGGTAGCAGGCAGCAAAAAAACTCATATACTCGCCTACTGTCAGATTATCATATACACCGAAAAAATCCGGTACATAACCGATACAGGAGTGCAGCTTATCCGGGTCTTCCAAAGCATCTTCCCCGTTAATGACCACACTTCCTTCTTCTGCCTTCAAAAGACCTGTTATGATCTTGATGGCTGTTGTCTTTCCTGCTCCGTTTGGCCCCACAAATCCATAAAGGGCACCTTCCCTTACTGTCATGTTCAGGCCGCTTAAAGCATGATATTTACCATATATTTTATGGAGATTTTCTATCTTAAGCATTATTTGCTCCTCCTTCCTTGTTTTTCTCATATCTGCTTGATATAGAACGCTGCAACCTGCGTTTTTTCTTTTCTAATTTTTTAACAACTTGACTTTTATTAATGTTCTGATATTTGTTACCATCAGAACATATCGCCAAATCTTTAATTCCTAAATCAATTCCAATACTTTCATGTGATGGAATGTTTGCGACTTTTGAATTTAGGAAACTTTGAATATCCTTTGAAAAATCTCTTATAAGCATCACAAGCGTCTTTAATTGCCGATTTTGGGATATTGTTGACTTGGGTCCGAAAGCCACCGGCACACATGACAGATGCGCATTTGAATGAAAATCCTTTGCTCGTGGGCTTGCGCCGCCTATTGTCAGAACTGCGAACCAAACTCGCACGCTTTGCGTGCTCAAACAGTGGTTCTCCATTCTGACGCTATGCTCGCCCACTCACGGATTTTCAACAAATGCTTATTCTGTCATGTGTACCGGCGGCTTTCTACGTTATTGGCAATAAAAAATGCAGGAGCAAACCAATAAGCAGTTTTCATGCAGGAGGGGGATTGTACTTAAGTACGGCATTCTTTATGTGACATATCCATTACAGTAGAAAGGGCTCTTCCATGTATAATAAGCATTCGGTAGGCAATTTTGTCCATTTTGTGAGCATAGCTGGCAGGTTGGAGGCACTGTTTGAGCGAACGCAGTGAGCGAGTTTGCCGGAGACCTGCCTAATCGGCGGCGGAGCAAAATGGACAAAATTGTCGTGAATGCGTTTATACATGGAGGAGCCCTTTCGGCCCCTATTGAACTAAATCGCAATATAAGTTATAAAAAGCGACACTGGTTTATAATATTTTATAACTTCAAATCAACTGCTCGTTGCCTTCCTGTGACAGTCAGTACCGGAAGCATGATGTTCCAGGTGTACTCTCCTGTTGTGTCATATATATAGCGGACAGTAATGGTATTTCCGGGAGATAAATATTCTTCTAATTCTTCCCGGTCAAAATGTTCCTTGTCCGGTTTTACAGGATCATAATTGCCAGTATCATAATTATAAAAATACATGCTTCCTGCAAATGGAACAGTGTAATAATACCGCAGGCTGTCTGAGGCCTCGGCTGTCAACGGATGGAAATCCACAGATTCTACTTCCGTTTCATTTCCCAGATAATATTCTAAGATCACAGGCGTCATTCCGTACATGGTGTTACGGTCTGCATCATACTCCCCTGAAAGAACATTTGGCTGTTTCTGCATAGCAGAGCGGTAAATTTTCCCGCCCTTTTCATAGTTTACATCCAGCCGGGCTGTTAAAAGGGTACAGCCGTATGCTTCATAATCTGCCTGTTTCATAAAATCCATGTTTTCTTTTTCATTTCCAAAAGCCACCACACAGGCCTGGGCATGATACCCGGAAATATAATTTTCAATATAAAATGAAAGAAGATTTGCTCTTTCTAATGCCTTTACATAAGTGGCATCTTCCATATCCCCATTCATATCATACAGAGAAACACCTGTGATCTGGGAAGCCAGTGCATAGCTGAAATTAGTAGCACAGAAGGTCACAGACCGGTTATCTAAGGAAACCGTTTCTCCCGGTTCCATATTTCCAATGATCAGCAACTGATTATAAAGGAGCAATGCTGCATTTTCCACTGCATAAGGATAATTATTGGTGATCGTACCGGAAAGCTCTCCGTTAAAAGCCCGAAGTTCTCCGGAAAATCCTTCTCCTGTTTCATTTTCCTTATGCGTCTCCATCTGGAAAATTTTGGAATTAAATGCCCCTGTGTCCACTGCCTGGATCCAGGTAGCATCATCATCGTACCGGATGGTGATATCTGCCTTATCTTCATCTGTAAATTCTGCTGCAGGCGCCTGGTCATAATAGGGACTGCCGGTAACCGGATACAGGCGGTACTGGGGATTCAGTCCCACTGAATAGGTTTTATTATAAGGCGCCCGCATATTAATAAAGGTAGTTTCTGATTTATCTGTTCCACTGGTATTTTCAATCGTAGCATAAGTGAAAAACGGACCGGAAAAGCGGGTTCCTGAACCCATTATGATCACCATTCCTGTAGTACAAATGGCAAGAAGAGCTACCGATGGCTGATAATATTCCCGTAAGTTTCTCTGTTTTAAGAAGAAATAAAGCCCCGGACCTGCTAATACCACATAGGCCACTGCCAATGTCACATAAAAGCCGATTTTGGGAAGATTGCGGATATTTCCTGTATTTACAAGGCTCTGTATGGACCAGAACTGATTGTAATTACCGCCTCCTGCAGTACTGTTTAAGTTGTTGATCCGGTCTTCCCCTAAAAGAGTGGTAAGAAAATGATCTGCATAGGAACTGTCCCTGGAACAATACTCTTCCAGATCTGTAAAATCAAAAGCAGCCACTGCTGCCATTCCATTTCCCATGGATGTACTGGAAAGGACTGTAAATGAATCACTAGTGATCAGTTCTGTACCACCTTTCAGATTTACATCTGTGCAGTCTAAGGTAAGGCGGTCATCTCCCCTCTCTTTGACTCCCCGTTCTGATCCCATAGAAATCTCATAAGAAATAGCAGGTAAGACCGGATATTCAAGAAGCTGACTGCTAAAAGCAGATAAGGTTTCTTCTCCTCTGTTTCCTGTTCCGAAAAGAAGGATACCTCCTCTGTGTACCCATTCCAGGATTGCATCCGTCTGCTCCTGTGTAAGGGCCTGTGTATTAAAATCTGTGATCAAAAGCACATCCAGCTGGTCTAAGCCCAATTCTGTATCCGGAAGATCATATACAGCCAGGTCAATGGTTTTTGTCCGCAGCATACTATAGTTGACACCCACCTGGTCCAGATAAGAAAGCTTTTCAGGTTCATCACTTACCACACCAATAAACAGTTGGGCTGTCTGGGTATCCAGATCCATTTTCAGGCGCTTGCTTAAAACCTGCTTTCCATTTTCATCATAAAGACTGATATACATCACATCCAAGCGGCTACTGAGAGAAATATTTAATTTCTTCTCCAGACTTTTACCTGCTTCTATGCTTACAGGAAATTCATAGCGGTATGCATCATATTTCACCTGGGAGCTGTTGCTGTAACCGTCATAATCCGGCTCTCTGGAAGTAACGCTTAAAACACCGTTAAAATCAATTTCCCGGGTATTATCTAACAAAATGTCCAGTGGCAGAAAGCGGCCGCTTTTAGCCACATTATCATATCCGTAAACCACATCCATTGAAATGGGGCCTTCTCCCATCATTTCTTCTGCTGATGCTGTATTTTCTTCTGATGCTGTATTTTCCGCGGTCTCTCTAGCAGACTCATAAGCTGCTCCCGGACCATCTGCCGTCATGGCTGCCAGTCCTTCCAAACTTAGGGAAGCTGACAAAAGGACGGCAAAAAGGGTGCTTTTCAGCGCCCTTTTTGTATTCTTTCCAACGATTCTGTTTTTACCTGTATCCATCCTTTAATCCTCATTTTTATGTCCGAAATTTTCCTTATCTACATCAAAATCCACCTGGAGCTTTACTGTAAATACAGTTCCGTTAAGATCACTGGCTACGCTGATCGTGCCGCCATGCATATCCACGATCTCTTTTGCAATGGCAAGACCTAAGCCTGTGCCGCCGGTACTGCTGGAACGCGACTGCTCCACACGGTAAAATTTGTTGAAAATAAGTGGAAGTTCATCGGCAGGTATCACATAGCCGTAATTAGTAACGGAAACTGTTACTGTTTCACCTTCTGCGTGTATCTTTACTAACACCCGCTTTCCATCTGCGCCGTATTTAATGGCATTTCCGATCAGATTGTCAAAAAGACGTGCCAGAAGATTTCCATCTGCATTAATGATCTTAGCCGGTACATTGCTCTGAAGATCGTAGGACAGTCCTTTTTCCACAAAATTGGGATATGCTTCTTCTACCAGCTGTCCCAGAAGCTTTACAATATCAATCTGGCCTACATGCATGGCAATCTTTCCACAATTTAACTTGGTAAAACCAAACAGATCCTCGATCAGCTTCTGCAGCCTCCTTGATTTCCCGTAGGCAATCTCTATGTATTTATGCTGCATATCTGCAGGTACCTGCTGATTTCCGGCCAGAAGCTCCAGATACCCGATAATGGAAGTCAGCGGTGTCCGCAGATCGTGGGCTACATTGGTGATCAGTTCATTTTTCGTCCTCTCTGATTCCCGCTCTTTTTCCATCAGCTTTTTGATATCTGCTGCCATATGGTTTAAATTGGCTGCCATACTGGAAAATTCATCATCACCGATCACATCGATCACTGTGTTCAGATTCCCTTCTGAAATGTTCTGTACTGCCTCAGAGATCCTGCTGATATACCGGATATAAGGTTCCTGGAGGATCATAAAGGTAACAGAAAAAAGCAGGATCCCAAGTATGAGATATAACAGGACCACTGCCGTGTGCTGCTTTTCAATGGCCTGGACCATTAAAAGCATTTTTCCTCTGTTTCCCATATACCGGGCCACCATTGACAGGTTCGTAACAAGGAACACCTCTACCAGGCAGGTAATGATGGCGCTGTATATGATGTTAGTGATCACACGGGTGCGGTAGCGCCTGCTTACATCATTTTTCAATCTTATAACCTACGCCCCACACAGTGGTGATGATCTTATTCTGCCTGGTATCTTCTTTCATCTTTCCTCTTAAACGCCGTATATGTACCATAACTGTATTATTAGCTTCATAAACTTTCTCATTCCAGACTTTTTCAAAGATCTCATCTGTACTGAAGACCTTTCCCGGATTGGAAGCTAACAGATAAAGGATATCAAATTCAATGGGTGTTAATTTGATCTCTTCCCCGTCTACGATCACCTTATGATTATCACGGTTAATGCTCATTCCTTTAATGGTGATCTCATTATTTACAGTCTCTCTTGCACCGCTGTTAGGATTTAACTGGGTGTAACGGCGCAGCTGGGACTTGACTCTGGCAGTCAGTTCCAGCGGGTTAAACGGTTTTACCACATAATCATCTGCCCCGGTCCCAAGACCTAAGATCTTATCTAAGTCTGTAGATTTGGCACTTAACATGATAATGGGGATATTATTTGTCTCACGGATCTTTCTGCACATTTCCAGTCCGTTCATTCCGGGCATCATAATGTCTAACAGCACCAGATGGATGTCCTGTTTATCCAAGATATTCAGTCCCGCCTCTGCATTTTCCGCTTTAAATACTTTATAACCATCGCTGACCAGATAAATCTCGATCAGGTCTGCTATCTCTTTTTCGTCATCCACTACCAAAATATTAATATCGGGCATTTACTTGTCCTCCTCTTTGGTTATATGTTCTCTCTGTACTTGATTTTATGAGAAGATTTATATATCTTAGAGTATACCATATCTTAGCATCTACTTCCTTACTTTTTTCTTGAAAAATTCTGGCTAAATTGGGATTTAGTTCAATAGGGTCCGAAAGGGCTCCTCCATGTATAAACGCATTCACGGCAATTTTGTCCATTTTGCTCCGCCGCCGATTAGTCAGGTCTCCGGCAAACTCGCTCACTGCGTTCGCTCAAACAGTGCCTCCAACCTGCCAGCTATGCTCACAAAATGGACAAAATTGCCTAACGAATGCTTATTATACATGGAGGAGCCCTTTCTACTGTATTGGATATGTCACATAAAAAATGCGGTACTTAAGTACAATCCCCCTCCTGCATGAAAACTGTTTATTGGTTTGCTCCTACATTTTTTATTGCCAATAACGTAGAAAGCCGCCGGTGCATATGACAGAATAAGCATTTGTTTGAAAATCCGTGAGTGGGCGCGCATAGCGTCAGAACGGAGAACCACTGTTTGAGCACGCAAAGCGTGCGAGTTTGGTTCGCAGTTCTGACAATAGGCGGCGCAAGCCCACGAACAAAGGATTTTCTCCCAAATGCGCATCTGTCATATGCATCGGTGGCTTTCGGACCTTAGTCAACAATATCCTAATATCAAATCAAAATGGCATCACAGCCAGATTTTTATGAGCCATCAGATTGTAACAACACGACCTGATCCTACAGTACATCTACCTTCACGATAGGCTGAAAAATACGGGTCACAACCGGATCCCCGGCATCCTGACACGCCTTTGCCATCTCTATAGCCTCTTTGCAGAACTGTTCCTGGGAATTTACAAGGACTTTACCCCGTTTATCCACTTTCTCATAGCTTCCGTCTGGTTTCAGGATATGAGCCTTAACATTGTCTTCCAGCTCCAGCTCTAAAATATGGATGACTTTCTCTTTTAATATTTCATCTTCTACAGGGAACAGTATCTCCACACGGCGGTCTAAGTTTCTCGGCATCCAGTCTGCACTGCCCATATAGACCTCAGGGCTTCCATCATTGAAGAAGTAGAAGATGCGGCTGTGCTCCAGGAAATTTCCTACAATAGAACGCACGGAAATATTTTCGCTTAAGCCAGGTACACCTGCTTTCAAGCAACAGATCCCCCGGACTACCAGTTCAATCTTTACACCTGCACAGGAGGCATCATACAGTGCGGAAATGATCTCCTTGTCGCAGAGAGAGTTCATTTTTGCCATAATATGGGCTTCTCTGCCTTCTCTCGCATGCTCTGTTTCACGGTTGATCATCCGCAGGAAACGGTGGCGCAGCCATAAAGGTGCTACAGACAGCTTATTCCATGCCCTTGGCTCAGAATATCCGGAAAGCATGTTAAACACAGCTGTTGCATCTTCACCGATCTGCGGATCACAGGTTAATATGCCACAGTCTGTATAAAGTTTCGCCGTAGAATCGTTGTAATTGCCGGTTCCAAGGTGAACATAGCGGCGGATCCCATCTTCTTCCATACGGACAACCAGGGTTATCTTGCTGTGAGTCTTTAAGCCAACCAGACCATAGATAACATGGCAGCCTGCTTTCTCTAACATTTTTGCCCAGTTAATGTTATTTTCCTCATCAAAACGGGCCTTTAACTCTACCAGTACAGATACCTGCTTACCGTTATCTGCTGCCTCTGCCAACGCTGCGATAATAGGTGAATTTCCACTGACGCGGTATAAGGTCTGCTTAATAGCCAGCACCTCAGGATCTCTTGCTGCACTGCGGACAAAGTTGACTACCGGGTCAAAGCTCTGGTATGGATGGTGGAGCAGGATATCACCTTTGCGGATATTGGTGAAAATATCATCCTCATTCATCAGTTCAGGCACAGGCTGAGGAATGTATTTTGGCGTTTTTAAATGTGAAAAACCGTCCAGACCATACATTTTCATTAAAAAGGTCAGGTCTAATGGTCCTGAGATCTGGAAAATATCTTCACTGCTGATGGACAGCTCTTTTTTTAAGATCTTTAACAGCTGTTTATCTACATTGGACTCAATCTCCAGACGGATAGCTTCTCCCCACTGGCGTTTTTTCAGCTGTTTCTGGATCTCTTCTAACAGGTCTACTGCCTCTTCCTCATCCAGTGAAAAGTCTGCATTCCGCATAATACGGAAAGGATGGGAAGCCACAATATCATAGTTTAAGAATAGTGACTGCATATTCCTCTCGATGATCTCCTCCAGCAGGATGACTACTCTCTGGGATTCCCCGTCATCGTTCTTTTCCTCCGGCAGTTCCACAATACGTGGTATAACAGATGGAACCTGTACCATAGCAAATTCCAGCTCTGCATCTTTTTCATTTTTCTTCTTTAAAAGAGCTGCAATGTTTAATGTTTTATTGCGGATCAGCGGAAACGGTCTTGATGAGTCAAATGCCATTGGTGTAAGGACCGGGTACACATTTTTGTGAAAATATTCATCTGCAAAAGCAGCCTCATCCCTAGTCAGATCCTCATGTTCCATGACAATGCGCAGGCCATTCTGTTTTAAGGCCGGTACCAGGGAACGGTTGTAGGTGGAATACTGCACATCCACCAGCTGATGGGTCTTTTCACTGATCTTTTCCAGCTGCTCTTTTGCAGTCAGTCCTGCAATATCTTTTTTCGCATATTTTGCATGGACCATATCCTTTAAAGAAGCTACACGGACCATGTAAAATTCATCCAGATTAGAAGCAGTGATGCTTAAAAATTTCAGGCGGTCAAACAGCGGGATGCTTTTAACTCTCGCCTCGCTTAATACACGGTAGTTAAATTCGATCCAGCTTAATTCGCGGTTTACATAATCATTTTTCTCAGCCATTTTACACTCTCCTCTTCTGCTTCAAAACAGGACGTATTCCAAAGATTTCCTCAAAGAACGCCGCCTTCTGCTCAAAAGAAGCACTCTCTAACGCAAGATCCCCCTGATAGCCGGTAGTGATCACCAGCCGGCCGTCCCTTACTGCCATACGGCTATCAATGAGCTTTGCCTTATGGGTCTTGTCCATGGAATTTGCCAGACGCAGGATCGCTGTCAGCTTTGCGATGAGGATGGTAATTGCCGTCCGGTCAGATACTCCCGCCAGGTCCTGTCCCGCCTCTGTTTCCAGCTGCATCATATCATAGTCGAAATCACGGATATTGTAGCGGACTACATTGGCAATGATCTCACGCTCTAAATGGCTTAATCCGATGATCTCTGTGGACATGATCAGGGCATAGCCGCATTCGTTGGAATTTTTCATGCTGATGAATTTTCCGCAGGCATGGAGCGTAACTGCGATTTGAAGGAGCAGGCGGTCACGTTCTCCCAGTCCGTGGAAGCGTTTCGTACTGTCGAAGATATTCATAGCATACTGCTCTAATACCTGATTATGGCTGGCGTGGCATTTGTATTTTTTCGCCATGTTCCTGGCTGCCGCCAGAATATCATTTTCAAAGTTATGATCAAAACGGATCAGCTTTTTATCGCTGGCATATTCTGCTGCAATACCGTCACATATACCGATCGCCGGGATCCAGAACATTTCTGCCCCGGTTATATCCAGGATCCTTGTATAAACGGCTGCTGCAGGAAGAAGAAGATTTGCGTAATCGCTGTTTACACCGAAATTTTCTTCGATCTGGTTAATGGTCATCTGGGAAAGCTTATCATAAAAAACATGCATCGTTTCTGCATCTACATGGCTTTCCCCACCCTTTATGCCCAGACGGCGCATAAGATACAAAATATTATCTCCAATACCGATGAGATTCGTGATCTGGCGGTCTCTTAAATACATTTTCCTGAAAGTGATCAGTTCATTATCCACGATCTCTTCAATATGCAGTCTGTTGCCCTCTACGCTGACAGGTATTTTAGATAACTGGCTGCGAAGGCGCAGGCTGCCAAGAGGCATGTTCTGGGTAGCTACCAGAGAGTCTTTGTCAAAAAGCGAGATCTGGGCACTGCCAAATCCTACATCTACAATAGCAGTACCTTTCTGGATGATCTGGTTGAACTCACCTGCTTTTGACGCAACTGCCTTATAACTGATAAAACGCTGCTCAGAGTTGCTGATAATGTGTACCTCCAGTCCGGTACGCACCCGTATCTGGTCCAGGATAATGCGGCTGTTTTTTGCCTCACGCATGGCAGTAGTAGCATAGGCGCGGTAGTCCTTTACCCGGTACAGCTTCATTGTTTCCGTAAATTTTTCCAGAACCCGGCACAATTCATCTGCCAAACCATAACTTATCTTTCCTTCACTGAAGGTATCGCTTCCTAAAGCGATCATATGACGGACATGATCAATACTCTTGATCCCTTTGTCTGAGATTTCATAAATCCCCAGCTCCAGGGCAAAAGAACCTACATCGATCGCCGCAAACATTCTGACTGCCACTTTTTTCCTCCTTAAAAAATGCGTATACATCATTTTTAAAAAATTCCCCGCAACGGGGAATTTTAAATTTATATTTTGTATACAATGATGTAACCGGATTGCTCCATTGCTATGCAATTCCCGCAATCCTCGAACACCTCAAACTCCCATAAAATGGCGTGTTCACACCATTTTATTTCGTTTTCGGTGTTCGGCGTGTCAATAAGTATAAATTGCTTATTTGTGCGAGCACAAACGCAATTTATACTTTTGACACTTACATCATACAATAGTCTACTGCATATTTTCACTTTCTGCCCCATATCGGGGTAAAGACTGTGTAAAATCCATGTAAAATCACTTTCTTCCTAACAAATGTGTAATAAACTGGGAAGCGGTACGTCCTGACAGACCGCCATGGCTTAACTCCCACTTGTTTGCTTCTAATAACAGTTCATCTTCCGGCATATCCAGCTGGTATTTTTCTGCAAGCGCCTTTACAATGCCCTGGAACTGGAACTTGTCCGGAGAACCATAATAGATCGTAACGCCAAAACGGGCTGCCAGGGAAAGCTTCTCCTGAACAGTATCATTATTATGCAGATCATCATCTAATTCTCTCTTATCAGAGAACTTCTCACGGATAAGATGACGGCGGTTTGAAGTTGCATAGATCAGCACATTTTTCGGACGCTTTCCAAGACCGCCCTCTAAGATCGCCTTCAGATATTTATATTCCAGCTCATATTCCTCAAAGGAAAGATCATCCATGTAAATGATGAACTTATAGTTGCGGTCCTTGACCTGCTCTAATACTTCAGAAAGTGCCTTAAATTGATGCTTATACACTTCGATCATTCGCAGTCCCTGGCCATAATATTCATTGAGAATGGCCTTAACACTGGAAGATTTTCCGGTACCTGCATCACCGAACAGCAGAACGTTATTAGCTTCTTTTCCGCTGATAAATGCTTCCGTGTTCTCGATCAGCTTCTTCTTCTGTGCCTCGTATCCAACAATATCTTTAAAATACACATGTTCTACATTGATGATCGGATCAATGATAAACTGATGCTCATCTTCTTTTTCAATAATACGGAATGCCTTGTTTAAGCCGAATTTTCCTACGCCGTACTCACCGTAGAAAGCCGCCATATGGCTTTGGAACTCTGTTTCATCAGCTGATTTCTCAAGGAGTACTGCCAGATCTACGATACGGTCTCTGATTCGGCGGTTGAACACGCGGCTTTCCTGGTTAGATGGACGATAATCTGCAAGCTCCTTCCACATAACCGCCGGCTCTAATGTTTCAATATTAAAGTCAAATAATGCCTTGAAAATACGGTAATCATTTCTTGCCAGCATATCCAGTGTGCCGCCGGCATTTCCCCGTATCTCACAGGTGGTGGTGTAGGCATTTTCATTATCTGCCAGACAGAGAGCTAAGAAACAATGCCATAAATTGCCCTCAAAGCCGTATTCTACAGCCAGTTCTACAAGCTGTCCTGCACAGCCAAAGGCATCTGCCTTTTTTTCACTGCTTCCCAGTCCCATAAGACTGGCCATATCCTCAAAAAGATCTTCATGCTTTAAATTTCTGTAGATCACAAGTTCATTGATGTTCATTTTCTCGTCCTCTTTTTTGTCTTCCAAAGTATTTTTTTATTTAAGCTTCATAATTGCCCAGGATGCGCAGTGTGGCTGCCTCTTCTGCAATGCCCTTTAATGCGTTCTGAACAGCGGGATCACTTAAATTTCCTTCCACATCTACAAAGAAACGGTATTCCCAGCTTTTTCCAGGTATCGGTCTGGACTCGATCATCAGCATATTTACGTTGTTGTAGATCAGGTTTCCAAGCATATTATAAAGAGTACCGCTCTTGTGGGCACATTCAAAGCAGATGCTGATCTTATTTGCTTCTTTCTGGTAAACAGGATCTTTTGCAAGGATAATAAAACGGGTGGCATTGTTTTTATTATAATTAATGGACGGTTCCAGAACCTTCAGGTCATACAGCTTTCCTGCGATCTCACTGGCTACTGCAGCCTGTGTCACATCGCCGTCTTCTAACACTTTCTTTGCAGAAACAGCCGTATTTTCCATGCTTATCTGCCGCCACTGCCTGTGGCTGTTTAAATACCGGGAACACTGCATCAGTGCCTGAGGATGGGAATAGACCTGATGGATATCTTCCAAAGTCGCACCTGGCAGTCCTAAAAGAGCATGACTTACCGGAAGTTCTGTCTCTCCTACTATGTATACATTATGCTTTACCAGAAGATCATAATTGTCACTGACTGCCCCGGCAGAAGAATTTTCAATAGGCAGAACCGCAAAATCTGCTCTTCCTTCTTCTACCTCTAACATAGCATCTTCCATGGATTTTACATGATAAACATCTGCGTCCTGACCAAAATATTTTAAAGCCGCACCATGTCCATAGGAGCCTTCCACACCCTGATAAGCAATGCGGGCACCTTCTTTTTTAAGGGAATCTGTCATGGTAAAACCGGTTTCCAAAGCCTGTCCATGGCGGATCAGCAGACCATACTGCAGCTTGCGGCTGATGGTCATGATTTGGGAAAACAGCTCATATACACCTTTTTTATTAAAATCATTTCCTGCCATGGCAGTAACTGCTTCTAATTTCTGGCGTTCTCTCTCTCCATCGTATACCTTTTTTCCTGTCTGTATCTTAAACTCAGCTACATCAGAGCAAAGAGCCATTCTTTTTTCAAACAGCCCTACCAGCTGGGTATCGATCTCATCTAATTTGTTGCGTATCTCTTTCAAGTCCAGATTTTCCATTTTTTTCCATCCTCATTTATGCATTTCTCTTACACAGCTTTTGCTTCTACTTTCCTTCTCTTTCTTCCATCTGTCTGCGCAGCATACTGCTGATGACATCTCTGGTATAGGCACCTGGGAATTTCTTTTTATCAGGAGGAAGCTCTTTTAAATAGATCGGCTCTCCGTACTCAATGATCACATGGCTTTTGCGGATCCATGGAGTATGGCGCTCAAACACATCATCTGTACCGGTAATAGCTACCGGGATCACAGGACAGCCGCTTTTTTCTGCGATCTTTAAGCTTCCTTCGTGGAATTCCATCAGATCTGCTGGATCTTTGCTTTCATTTCTGGTTCCTTCCGGAAAGATCCACATGGAAACACCGCCTTTTACCTTCTCAATTCCTGTGAGAATGGTCTTTAAACCTTCCTTTATATTGGCGCGGTCCAAAAACAGACAGTTCATCTGCTCCATCCACAAATTTAAAAGAGGAATGCCTATCATCTCTTTTTTGGCAATAAAACCGGTTGGTGAAGGTACAGTGGTATAACCCATTACAATGTCGAAATAACTTCTATGGTTTCCTACATACAGCACAGCCCTATCTTTAGGTATATTTTCCAGTCCTCTTACCTCACAGGTAATACCCGCCAGATTTCTGACGATCCCAAGTATCCATCGTACCATATTCAGGCTTTTTAAAGTAGCTGCAACTGCATCTTTTTTTTCCAGAGATCTTAAATAAAAAAGCACCGGAAGAGATAATATCAGGTACAGCGCCACTGCTGACAGCACTAAAATCAAACGTATCATAGTCTTCTCCTTTGTTAATACAGCAGATATCCGTGATCCGCTGTACTGATCATGCTAAACTTCTATATATTATATAAAATTGCAGGCTTAAATACAACCTAAAATACACCCGTAAACAACCGCTATTTATGGGTACACAGGCTTTCAAACAGAAGCCCTGTACCAAACCAGAAAGGGATAAAGGCAAGACGGATCACCCCGCCTATATGATCAGGCCACTGGGAATAATCCCATGGACAGATGCCTTTGCCCATAAGAAAGGTTCCTGCAATGTATTCCCCTGTGTAAATAAGTACCATGCAGATAAGACCATGGCGAAGCTTCAAAGCTGCCAGGGGCATTTTATCTGCATCTGCTTTTTCAAACCCGGGAAGTCCGGACAGCCATCGGTCACACCATTTTACGATCAGTGGAAGAAGGGCGCCTGCGCCATAAATAGGGAACATGATAATAGACGTAGTCCCCATAAGCTTTGGATCTCCCCGCATCCATGCTTCTACAGATGTAAAAAGGATCTCCAGACACCAGCCGGCTATGCCGCAGCGCAGGAAATCCCTTAAAGCCAGACCTGTCATTTCTCTTGTACGGCCAGACAGCTTCGCTGCCGCCGGATGGAACACTCTTTTTTTCATAACATTAGTCTGTGTTGGTTTTCAGTTAATTATTCTATTTCTTCCACTTTCCGGGTGCCGTCAGCTTCTACTGTGACACGGACTTTCACCCATTTATCCTGATATATCATTTTTTCTAACTGTCCTGTTTTTATGTCTGCATCTACAGATATTACCAGGGCATTTTTACTGCCTGCAGACATATATCCGGACAGCTCATTGTCCGGATCGTCCAGATCCAGGTTCATCAGCCTGTGAAGCTTTCCAATGGTAAGCTTTCCTTCTTCTCTCTGTTCATCCAGATACTGCTGTACTGCATCTGCTGTGATCTGGGCATCTGTGTATGCAGCCATCCTTCTGGCACTTTTTATATAACCTAAGACAGATGGGACTGCTACTGCCATAAGGACTGAAAGAATGCCTAACACTGCGATCAGTTCAATGAGAGTAAATCCTTTCCTGTCTTCGCCTGTATTCTGCTTTTTCTCCTGCATTTCATTTTTCATATTATTAATTACCGCCTGATAGCATACGGCCTTCTCCCGTCTTTCCTGAATATTCTGCTTTATAGGTCTTCTTTCCTATCTTACCTTCCCAGACCGCCGTATCATTATCTGCATCATAATAATAGCTTTGTGTTTCCTCTTCTGCCAGAACACCTGCATCTAACATCTCCTGCTGTGCTTTCCCCTGGACATAATTGGACCTGGCATTGGCAATTGCTACCTGTTTGGCAGACCGTTCCTGGAAATGATTGTAAGAAGGTACAGCAATTGCCATGAGAATACCCATGATCGCGATCACGCAGATCAGTTCCACTAAAGTAAATCCTTCCTGTTCCCTATATTTTTCTCTTTCGTTCCTCATACTCTTCCTCCTGTCATGTTCTCTCGGAATCTTTCTGTGCCTGATTTTGTGAGAAGATTTTTTGTCAGTTGTGCCCAAATTTCTGAGGCGTACGCGGTGCGTACGTTGATGAAATTCGGGTGCAACTGGCGGAAAATCGGCCACAAAAGCAGGTGCAGGAAAGACTCCGAGAGGACATAATTCTCTTTAATTAACAGAATAAATAACATTTTCCGCTTCTTTCATATCCATTTCACCGGCGATCACCATTTCTGCCGCCTGTTCCTGAAGGGACGGAAAACCTCTTTCTCTCTGATAATACCGGATCTTCTCAGCAGCTTCCCCATCCCTTATCATATTTCTCCCTTTTTCATCCAGCTCCAGCATTTCATAGACAGCGGTTCTATGGCTGTAACCGGTAAACTGGCATTCTCCGCATCCAACAGCTTCCCATACCTCTTCTACTTCTTCACCTGTAAGTTCCCGGATCAGATGTCTGGTCCCGCTTTCCGCTAATACCTTTCTCTTACAATGGGGACAGAGCACTTTTACCAGACGCTGTGCCACCACGCCTGTAAGTGCTGCTGCGATCATATAAAATGGGATTCCCATATTTTTCAAACGGTAGATCACTGATACACAGTCATTAGTATGCAAAGTGGAAAGCACCAGATGGCCGGTGACGGCAGCTCTTACACCAATATCCGCCGTTTCTTCATCTCTCATTTCGCCTACCATGATCACATCCGGATCCTGCCGGAGAATAGAACGGAGTACTGCTGCAAATGTCAGCCCTGATTTTGCATTGACCTGTACCTGCGTCACTCCGGGGATTACCTTTTCCACCGGGTCTTCTACTGTAACGCGGTTGATCTTCTTGGCGCCCAGACGGTTTAATGCTGCATAAAGAGTGGTAGATTTCCCACTTCCTGTAGGCCCGGTTACCAGGATGATACCAAATGGGGCTTTTAACATTCTGCCGAATATCTCTTCCTGTGTTTCGCTCATTCCAAGACGGCGTATATCCATAAGATTACTGTCTCTGTCATTTCCTAGCAACCGCAGCACCACGGTTTCTCCATAAACCGAAGGCAATGTGGAAATACGCAGGTCTGTAGTGATCTCCTGGCTTTCATAGCGGTATTTTCCATCCTGGGGAAGCCGTTTTTCTGCAATATCCATTCCGCCCATCAGCTTTAATCTGGTAACTACCGGGCGGTGATAGAGCATTTCCATCTCTGTATACAGCCCCAGATCCCCGTTAATGCGAAAACGAATGGTAAGATAATCTTTCCCCGGTTCTATATGAATATCACTGGCATTTCTTTTATAGGCAGATTCGATCAGCGTATTTACCAGACGGATCACCGGGGCACTTTCACTTTTTTCTTCGGTTGCTTTTCCATCTTCATTTTCATGCTCAGCTGTACTTCCTATGCCTGCAATAGCCGTTTTCATCTGGTCCAGGGAAGTCAGGACCGGCCGAATCACCATTCCTGACAAAGCCTCTGCCTCATCTAAAACATGAGGATCAACAGGAAATGTAAACGCTGTTACCAGCTCTCCTTTTGCAAAACATACAGGGAAAACATTATTTCTTCTGATAAAAGATGCAGGAAGAGCAGCTAACGCCGCCGGATCTGCAGGTTTCTCATCTAAACAGACTACGTCATCTGCTTCCTTCTCACTGAAACATTTTAAAATCCCCGCTTCTGTGGTATACCCTAAAAGGAGCATGATATCTGTAAGGCTTTTGTCTCTGTGGTCAAACTGTACCTTTTTCACACGTTCCAGCTGTGCTCTGGTGATGATGCCTTTTTCCACCAGCATTTCTTCTACATTGGTCTTTACTGACATGGTTGCTCCTTTCCCTCATAAATGTTATACTGCTTACATTCAATAATACAGGTGATGACAAATGAACTCTTTTATCTTTATTTCTGTCCTGTGCAGCTGCCTTCTTCTTTATAGTGCATGGACCGACGGAAGAGAAGGCTATATACCGGACCAGGTCAGCATTCTGATCTTTGTCCTGTCACTTTTCAGTGTGTTAAACGGATACGGTCCCGGATTTTTAATCCGCATAGCAGGTGCATTTTTCTGCGGCGGTCTTTTGGAACTGATCCGCTTAATAAGCAAAGGCGGTATTGGTATGGGTGATGTAAAGCTGATGACTGCCTGTGGCTTCTATCTCGGAATTGTTCCAGGCATTTTTGTCCTGATGCTTTCCTATATGCTTGCAGGCCTCTTCTGTCTTCCTGTTCTGCTTTTAAAAAAAGCCTCTTTAAAGACCAGGATTCCCATGGCACCATTCTTCGCAGCTGCCATGATCCTGATGCTCTTCTTTGAAAAACCCCTGCTCGCCTGGTACTTTTCCCTATGGAATATTTTCTGTATCCCCTAAGGGGACTTCACTTTCCAGGTGCATGGAAAAACCACCTGTTTTTGTCCATGTATCTACAAAAGCAGTCCCCCTGACAGGATATGCCTTTAAACGGATGCGCACAGTACAGGGATCACCATTTTCATCTGTGTAACTGCCTTCTCCTACCGTCATATATTCTTTATCTTCCAGCTCTTCATCTATATCATTTTCTTTATCTATAACACTTTCTTCATCTATATCATCATTTTCTTCATCTGCTTCCAGATCAGAACTGTCATTTTCAAACTCATCCATCAACAGGCCAAGTGCTTCACTTTCGCCCATACGCACTGCTTCACAGAAAGAATTATGGATCATCCGGGCAGTAAGACGTGCTTCCATGTAAGCCCGGTTTTTCAGGGCTGCACGGATATGATACTTAGAAGCCGCCATATAACCACAGGACAATATGGATAAGAGGGTAACAAAGAAGATCACATACAAAAGGCTTCCACCTTCTGTCCGGCTGATCTTCTTATTTTTCCTGTGAAATCTCCTTTTCATAGGTTTATGTCCCCTCCATCTGTTCTGCTTCCTGCTGACCATAAAGAGCCGGCAGTTCTATTTTCCGGGTATGGATCTCTTCTTCCTTATATAAAATGGTGATATATACCACTGCTATTTCCGGTTCTGTATCAGAAAAATCCAGTTTTACCCGGTAATCGCCAGCTGATACCTGGTCAATGTCTTCTTGTGTAAGGCTGTTCCAATCTTCTCCTTCCAGATAATACAAAACATCATCTTTTCCCGGATCTATGCGAAAAGAAGCAGACTGCTCCAATCTGGATGTGATCTTAAACGCAGCTGCATCTCCCATGCTTTCCGCCTGATATAACTGCATATGTTTTCTGTACACCGTCAGCTGACTGCCAAAAAAGCCGGACGCCCATACAGCCACCACCGCGCTGATAGAAAGAACGGCGATCAGCTCCAACAGCGTAAATCCTTCTTTGCTTTTCATGGATCTCCCCTTTTGTAATAAGTCATTCCATCACCGTTTTCATCTGTTACTTTATATCCGGAAAATACTTCCAGGGCATCTCCTTCATTCCCCAGAAAAATGACTTCAAATGTTTCACCTGTTGGGCTTCCTTCACCCTTTTGGGCCAGGGCTGACAATTCATAAGCGCCCTGTACCAGAGAATGCTCTCTGGCAAGAAGTTTTCCATTTGCAGCTGTCATGGCAAGAAATGCTCCTGCCACAGAAAAGAGGATTGCTGTACTGACCACCACTTCTACCAGGGAAAATCCAGCCTGTTTTTCCTTATTTCTTCTGTTCATGGCAATATGACACCTCCATAAATCCCTTCAGGTTTTCTTCTGCCTGTTCCAGTTTCAGGGAACTGATGCACAACGCACTGCCTTCTTTACCTATGTTATCCACAAAAGTAGCCGCCTGATCTCTGGTTGTACACAAAAATTCCAATGACAACGTGGTATATACATACCCTTCTGTTTCCATTGCTTTTGTCTCACCGGTATTTAAACTTACAAGCTGTACCTGGGATGCCCCGGCCAGATCCTGAAGGCGTATATCCATCTGGTCAGGACTCATATCAGCGAAATAAATCTGGCCCTTTCCTGCATTTTCAAGCTTTTCCAAAAGCCTGCTGTTATCTTTCTTATTTCCCGTTCCTTTTGCCCTCACACGGATCTCCAGGTCTTTTCCCTCTTCCCATTCCCAGAGGATCCTAAACATTTCCGGTCCTGCCCATAGCTTGTAAAATCCGGTCCAGAGCAGAAGAAGCATCAACACAGTTACCAGAAAACGTTCTCTTCTACTAAGTCTCATGACCAGTCTCCTTTCCAGACTTAAAAAGGATCTCACCATGAACCTTCGTTTCCTGCTTCTGCCAGCGGCTCTGATCCATTATAAATCCATTTTCCTCCATTATCCGGATAAACCCTGATATATCCCTGGTATCATCCGTTAAAATCTTTATGCGGATCCTTCCGTCTTCTGCAAGAAACTCCAGGGATTCCAGTTCCATTTCCGGCTTTAAGGCATTATCAAGGCTGGAAAATAATGTAGGATCAATAACAGCATTTCCGGAAATCTCCCCCATCTCATTCACCAGTCCTTCCAATTCTTTCAGCTGTGCCTCCAGCTGCTTCTTTTCCTCTTCCTCATAAACTTCCTGACGGTCAGCATACATTAATTCCAGATGGTGCAGCTTCCTATGGGTATAAAACCGGATCGTAAGAAGGCTGACAGCTATCACAGCAAATAAAATAAGACTGATACATACCGGTTTTAGCGGAAATCCAGCATCTGTGATCCGCACCCATAGATTTTCATCATCTATATAATCAGTTCTTTCACTGAACTGAAGGTTTTTCAGATTCTCTGCCCTGAACTGTTTTTCCCACAGGGTGCCATGATTTAAAGCTTCACATGGAACTTCCAGCAATCCGCCTAAATATCTGGCACATGATCCTGGTGCTATAAGACAGTCATTCTGAATCAGGACACCTCCCAGTTTAAAGCCTTCATCATTATTTTTACGTATCCTGCAGATTCTTAAGATCTGGGCCTGCAATTCTTCCATTAGAACACATTCTTCTCCCATTTTTGAGAAGATTCCCGGCTTCAGCTCCAGTTTTTCCCAATAATAACAGCGGCCGTCCTCTATTTCATACAGGCCTATAAAGTCTTCTGACAGATGGACCAGCACCATGGGACTTTCTTCCATACCATACTCTTTGGGATCTGGAAAGGATGCCACAAAGGCAGGTGACGGAAGGATTTCTTTTAAATGCAGCTTGACCCGTGAAGCAGCTGATCTTACTGCCCACAGCCAGCTTCCCGGCGCTGTATAGACCACGCCCCGCAGCATTCCTTCCTGAGAAGAAGGAAAGAAATCGGCTGCCAGAAGCTGTTCCT
Organism: Lachnospiraceae bacterium; assembly: GCA_025758065.1. Taxonomy (NCBI): domain Bacteria; kingdom Bacillati; phylum Bacillota; class Clostridia; order Lachnospirales; family Lachnospiraceae; species Lachnospiraceae bacterium. Next base: position 1,458,172 of record CP107199.1, on the reverse strand, counting down.
CTTCTCCGCCCAGGATCAGAAGCTGTTTTTCCGCCATCTGAAGTGCTGTACTTTTCGTGGAAGCAGGAAGGTTTACCACATGGATCCCCACTTTTACTCCCATGATCACAGTTACCTTTCTGCCTTTTAAGTTATAAACCTCTGACAGGGATTCCATGGCACTTTCTACGCCTTCCAGCCCGGCTACAGGCCTGAAACCCAGAAAGTAATAACCACCTGATTTGCCTGGCGCTCTCCGGATATAATATAATTTGTCTTCTGTAAGATAGACGAAATGTTTCACTGCATCGCATCCTCCCTGCAAAAATTTCACAGCAGTTACAGCAGTGCCGAATACATGTTAAATACCGGCAGCATAATGGATAAAACAATAGTTCCCACAATGCCTGCCATCACTAAGATCATACACGGTTCTATCAATGTTACCAGCCTCTGCGCTGACTGTTCTGCCGCTTTTCCATAATAAACTCCCGCCTGCAGCAACACCGACTCCAGTTCTCCTGATTCTTCGCCTGCTGCCACCATGGAAAGAAATACGGGATGAAAGATCCTCTGGCGTTTCAGTGCCGCTGAGAGACTTTCTCCTTTTTCCAGACCATTTACTGCTTCCTGTATTTTACGCTCCACCCATGTATTTCCCATAACACGGCCGGTAATGGCCATACAGTCTATGATCCCGTTTCCACCGCCATACAAAACAGAAAATGCAGAAGCAAAACGGGATGTATAAATAGTCTTAAGCAGGCCTGCTATCACCGGTATATGGAAAAACAGGCCATCCACCCTTAACCGCAGCTTGGGAACAGCCGATAACAAGGCAAATACCAGAAAAACAACTGGTATCCAAAGACAGTACAGGATCCAGTCCTTTTGTAAATGATCTCCTGCCGCCATCATAAAACGGGTAATAGCCGGAAGCTCATATTCTTCCAATATATCTGCAAACTGCGGAAGTACGGTTGTAAGAAGAAAAACGGATGCGCCTATACTAGCCAGTAAAAGGATAAAAGGGTAGATCATGGCAGTCCGCACCTTTCCTTCCATTTCTACTTCTTTGGCATAATAGACGGACATTTTCTGTAAAATATCATCCAGTGTACCGCTTGCTTCTCCTGTCTGTATCATATATATAAGGAGTTTTGGAAAACACTTTCCCATGGATCCCATTGCTTCTGAAAGTGTCTGACCCCTGTGGATCTTCTCTTCCAGCCTGGCAAGAAGGGCCTTCATTTCCCGGGTAGGTGCTGTTTTACAGGCTGTTTTCAAAATATCTGACTGTGGAACACCTGAAGATAACATAGAACTGACCTGGCTGCAAAAAGGCGGCAGCCATTTTAATGGGACTGTAAAGTGTCTCATGGAAACAACTCTGTCTTCATTTTGCAGGAAATAACAGTAAAGACCGTCTTCTGCCAGTGATTTCACCAGCTGGGCCTCATTTTCCCCTTCCCTTATTCCTTTATATTTATGTCCTTTTCTATCTTTTGCACGGTATCTGTAAAGGCTCATCTGTTTTCTGCTCCTTTTAGTGGCGGTACTAACGAAAGAACCGGCCTTACCTGAACAGCCTTGTTCAGGTAAAACCGGCACATCCTAACGGAAACAATTTTTTTCAGACACATATTCAAAGCCAATATCAGACAATGTTTTCCTGATATGGAGTTCATTCAGATCCAGGATCTGGCACATTTCTCCCAGGGAACTGTAGTTATCTCTCAACTGGGTATTTATATAACTTAGTAATATCATAGGATCTTTAGGCAGTGTACTCATACAAACGCCATCCTTTCCCGAACTTTATAAATGATCATTCATGCTCATCTATGATTACAGGGAATTATATCATCTGCGACTTTTCATTTCAACTGTAATCTTGTAATTTCAGGAAGATTTTTGGGATTAAAATATAGGAATATGTGGGGTTATTCACTATATAATGTATGTTATATGCATTGTATAATACCATAATCAAAGACCCAAAAATACGATGCACGCTTGCTTACCAGAGGATTTTTGAACTTGGGATCTGCCAAAAAACATGCCTGAGAAGCCTTTTTGGAAAAAATGAGCAGAACACATAACAAGAAAAACCGCTGCGAAACATTTTTACCTGTTTCACAGTGGCTTTATCTATTTACTCTGCTTTTGCACTGAGATGATCTCCCTCAGGCGCAACATCGATCACAATAGCAGAACCTTCGCTTACCTGATCTGCAAGAATGATACGTGCAGCCAGTGTTTCTACATTTTTCTGCAGATAACGCTTCAGAGGACGTGCACCGTATACAGGATCGTATCCATGATCCGTAATGAAAGTCTTGGCAGCATCTGTCAGACGCAGCTTTAACTCTCTGTCAGCCAGACGCTTATTCAGGTCTGCTACGCACAGATCAACAATACGGCTGATATTATCCTTAGTCAGAGGCTTAAACAGGATCATTTCATCCAGACGGTTTAAAAACTCAGGTCTGAAGTGGGCTTTCAGATCACCCATAACCATATTTCTCGCTTCTTCACGGATATTGCCGTTTTCATCAATTCCCTCCAACAGATACTGGGAACCAATATTGGAAGTAAGGATGATAATGGTATTCTTAAAATCTACAGTACGCCCCTGGGAATCAGTGATACGGCCATCATCCAGTACCTGCAGCAGTACATTAAATACATCTGGATGTGCCTTTTCTACTTCATCAAAGAGGACAACGCTGTAAGGTTTACGGCGTACAGCTTCTGTCAGCTGGCCACCTTCATCATAGCCAACATAACCTGGAGGCGCTCCGATAAGACGAGCCACAGAATGCTTCTCCATGTACTCACTCATATCAATACGCACCATATTGGACTCATCATCGAACAATGCCTCTGCCAGTGCCTTTGCAAGCTCTGTTTTACCTACACCGGTAGGTCCTAAGAACAAGAAAGAACCAATAGGCTTTGTAGGATCCTTGATACCTGCTTTGGAACGGATAATGGCATCTGTAACCTTTTCTACTGCCTCGTCCTGTCCTACTACACGTTTGTGAAGGACTTCATCCAGGTGTAAAGTCTTGCTGCGCTCACTTTCTGTCAGCTTTGCAACGGGGATACCTGTCCACTTGGATACAATGCGGGCGATCTCATCTTCTGTTACACTTTCATGTACCAGGCTGAGATCTTCATTTTTAACCTTTTCTTCTTCTGCTTCCAACTCTTTCTGCAGCTGAGGCAGCTTGCCGTACTGCAGCTCTGCAGCCTTGTTCAGATCATATTTCTGCTGTGCATCCTGAATCTGGCGGTTCACAGCCTCGATCTCCTCACGGAGACTGGATAACTTATCTACACTGGCTTTTTCATTCTGCCACTGGGCTTTGCCGGCAGCGAATTTATCATGAAGCTCTGCCAGCTCTTTCTGTAAGTCTTCCAGACGTTCTTTGCTCAGTCTGTCTGTTTCTTTCTTAAGAGCCGCTTCCTCGATCTCCAGCTGCATGATCTTACGTGACAATTCATCCAGTTCTGCCGGCATACTGTCAAGTTCTGTCTTGATCATGGCACATGCCTCATCTACCAGATCAATGGCCTTATCCGGAAGGAAACGGTCAGATATATAACGGTCGGAAAGCACTGCTGCACTTACCAGTGCAGAGTCTGCGATCTTTACACCGTGGTAAACTTCGTAACGCTCTTTTAAGCCACGAAGGATGGAAATGGTATCTTCTACTGTAGGCTCTGCTACCATAACCGGCTGGAAACGGCGTTCCAGAGCAGCATCTTTTTCAATGTACTGACGGTATTCATTTAATGTAGTTGCACCGATGCAGTGAAGTTCACCTCTTGCAAGCATAGGCTTTAACATATTTCCGGCATCCATAGATCCCTCTGTCTTACCTGCGCCTACAATGGTGTGCAGCTCATCAATGAACAGGATGATCTGTCCTTCGCTCTTCTTTACTTCTTCCAGAACAGCTTTCAGACGTTCCTCAAATTCGCCTCTATATTTAGCACCGGCTACCAGAGAACCCATATCCAGGGCAAACAGCTTCTTATCCTTCAGGCCGTCAGGAACGTCACCACGGACAATCCTCTGAGCCAGGCCTTCTACAACAGCTGTTTTACCAACACCAGGTTCACCGATCAGGACCGGATTGTTTTTCGTCTTTCGTGAAAGGATACGGACTACATTTCTGATCTCGCTGTCACGGCCAATGACCGGATCCAGTTTCTGGTCTCTGGCACGTTCTACCAGATCGTAGCCATATTTCTGTAATGTATCATAAGTTGCCTCCGGATTATCGCTTACCACTCTCTGATTTCCTCTTACAGTGGAAAGTGCCTGAAGAAACTTTTCCCTGGTAATGCCATAGGTTTTAAACAGATCCTTCATTTCCTTAGAAGGCTGTTTTAACAGAGCCAGGAAAAGATGCTCTACAGAAACGTATTCATCTCCCATGGATTTTGCTTCATCTTCTGCATTGATCAGGACTTTATTTAAGTCATTGCTGATATACAGCTGACCGCCTCCGCTTACCTTGGTCAGTTTCTCTATAGCCTGCTTTGCCTCATTTTTAAACATGTCACCCTGGATGCCCATTTTCGTGATCAGTTTCATGATCAGGCTGTCTTCCAGTGCCAGCAGACTGTACAGCAGATGCGGCTGGTCGATCTGCTGGTTTCCATATTCATATGCCAGCTTTTCGCAGTTCTGAACTGCTTCCATTGATTTCTGTGTAAATTTATTAATATTCATATGCCCACTCCCCTTTCCGGAACAGTGCGTTTGTTGTCTTGTTTTTTGTTCTATGCGTACTATAACACTAGTTATTAGCACTGTCAAGAGGTGAGTGCTAATTTTATGTAAAAAATTTATCCGCTACCCTTTGACAAAATGGCTCCCCCTCCGTATAATAAGATTTACAGTTACTTCTGCAGCCTGTTACAGGCTTCATGGTTTTCATTATTTTCATTATTTTCGGTAATTTCCAAAATTATCCAGTTTTTACTTTGTACCTTGACAATTAAATATGAAGATACCAGGGTCAAAAGGTCATAAATCCGATGCAAGCTTGCTTGCAGGAGGATTTTTGAACTTGGGACCCGCCAAAAACATGAGTAAGAAGCCATTTTTTGAAGAAAAATGAGCGGATTACGAATGTTTTTAGAATTGCGAGAGTGCAAAGCACGTAGCAATTCGGTATCAGAGGGGTCAAAAGACCATATGAAACATATTTTACAAAGGAGAGCAAGGTATGAAGAAAAAAAACAATAGTATAAAGCTTTTAACATTTATGTGTTTTATAGTGTGTATGATGTGTATGATCCAGACATCCCCCATACTGGCACAGGAAACAAAAAATATTACCTTTTCAAAAAAACTCACCAGGGAAGAAGCAGCAGATTTTGAAGAACCGGATGCATTTTATGAAGATGAAGATGGAATTAAATATCAGCTGACAGAATGGGAGCTGGAAGAAAAAGCAGGAGAAGAAACACGAGTACCCATGGAAAAACAGGTACGCTATCTTGGCCTGGAAGATGGGGAAGCGATCCCGGAAACGATCAATGCCAAAACACCTTTTCCGCAGCCAAATTTACCAGAAGCAACGATAACAGAGAGTCAGCTAAGAGAAAACCAAGAAGAAACACCAGCACAATTATCCGGATCACTCCATAAAACAGAGATTCAAACTATAAATGAACAATGGAAAGACGACTTATATCTGCCAGTTACTTTCTATTCTTATGGGGCAGATGAATTTCAGCTGGAAAATATTATTATTTCAGCAGAAGCTGACCACCTTCTTGAAGAAACCACAAAAAAAGGTTCTCTTATCCTTGACAGTCTCGGACTGTCTGACCAGGCATACCACATCACTTCTATGATCTGGAGCGGAGAACCATTTACAGATGAAGATGGCCAACTTTGCCGGAATGCCATTGCATTAGGGGAACGCCTTTTGAAAGATGTAGAAGTTGTTTACAAAGGTGAGGTCATCTTAAAAGAACCTGATCATTATGAACTTCATGCTGTATATCAGGCACAGGAAGTTAATGAAGAGTCTGCCGAAGAACTTACAACGCAGGCAGAACCAGAACTGCCGATATCTGCCTCCAAAAAAGGACCCTTCTGGTACCTGATCCGCACCGGTTTTGTGATCACAGTGGCTATAGGGATCATCGGGATCCTGATAGGTATCATTTTACTGTTTATTATGAAACGGCGCAAAAAAGAAGAAAAAGATCATTTTTAGAAATAAGCCCAGGGAAAAGTTTAAGGAAAAATTCATAAAAAAAACATAGTAAAAACACAGCTTTCGTAGTAAGATGTATCGTACCGCAGAAAGAGACATCATAGAAAATATACCGTTACAGTAACGAAACACCTGCGGCAAAGAGAGGAGAATCATTATGAAAAAACAATATCTGGCAATTGCATTTCTGGCAGTTGCACTGGGGCTGACCGCCTGCTCTTCTAAAAAAGCGGATACAGAAACTACAACTGTGCAGGCAGCAGAAAGCACAACAGAAGCTTCCTCTGAGGAAGAAGCAGAGGAAGAATACTACTATGGTTTTGTCAGCCTGGTAGAAGATAAGGTAATCACTGTATCTGACGATGAAGGTAAAACTGTAAAATTTGATATTACAGATGCCATACTGACCGATGCAGATGCAGTAGGCGAAGGCGATGAAGTAAATGTTGGTTATACTGGTGAAATGTCTGATGATGTAACAAAGGCAACCTCCGTAGAGATCATGACTTCCGCAGCAGAAGTTGCAAGAGAAGAAGAGGCTGATACAGAGGATCTGGTAGTGGAAGGAACCATTGAAAGTGCTGATGACAGCACCATTACTTTAAAAAATGATGAAGGAACCTATACACTGAACGCCCTTATTGCCCAGAAGGTAACAAAAGACGGTATCAAAGCAGGTGCCACAGCAGAAGTTACCTACTACGGCGACTTAGAAGATACAACTGATCATGCAGTTGCTACCCGTATTATCACTGAAGATGCAATGGATTCCGAAGAAGCACAGAAGAAAACTCTCACTGGTACTGCAGCAGAGGTTGAGACCGACCACATTGTTCTGGACACTGCAGACCCGGAAAATACATTCTTCTCTTTCGTAGGAACAGAGGGAATGTTTGACGGCATCAATGTAGGTGACAAAGTAACCGTTATTTATGACGGCACACTGACTGAAAAGATGATCCCGGCCCAGGGTGTTGAGAAATAGAAATATTATAAGACCAAAGAAATATCGTCCATACAAGAGTGAAAATACTCCTGTATGGACGTTTTTGTTTGAAAAAAGCAGCTGCCAATGGAATCCATCTTCCAAAAGCAGCTGCTCCTTTTATTTCGTAATCTCTTAAATTAAATTGTTCAATTTACTCTATTACCTGCCAGAGGTTGTGCCGCCATCAATGCACAGTGCCTGACTTGTGATCTCGCGGGCGAAATCGCTTGCAAGGAATACGGTTGCCCAGGCAATATCTTCTTCCTTCTGGTCATGTCCCAGTGGGATCATGCTCTTAACGGAAGCATTCCACAGCTCTTCGCGTTTTTCAGGGGTCAGTTCATTATGAACTTCCGGATCCCAGCCATTGTTCATTCCTTCCAGTATTTCTTCCCACATTGCTGTACGGATGATTCCCGGAAGAATAGCATTTACACGGACTCCATAAGGAGCTGCATGTTTTGCAGCTGACTGCATCAGGCTTGTTACAGCTGCTTTGGATGCACTGTAGGTCTGGAGCATTCCCATACCATCTCTGCCTGCAATAGAGGATACAAGGATCATATTTCCGCTCTTATTTGCTTCCAGATGTGCCAGACCATGTTTGATCATATGTACGGTTCCCACTACATTAATATTAAACAGTCTCTGAACCTCTTCTGTGGTTGTATGCATCATATCCTGAAGGGAAATTACACCTGCTGCATTTACGATCACATCAATCTTTCCGCCGCCAAATGCTGCTGCGTCAGCGATCAGTTTCTTAACGTCTTCTTCAACAGCAACATCACACTTTGTGAAACCACCCTTTACGCCAAGTGCCTCGATCTCTTTCACGGTAGCCAGGCCCTGATCTTCTTTACGGTTTGCAATGTATACATTTGCACCACATCCTGCAAACTGAAGTGCCATCTCTTTACCAAGTCCACGGCCACCACCTGTAACAAGGACTGTCTTTCCAGTAAAATCAATATTCATTGCCATAAGTGAACTACTCGGTAACTAAGTTACCAGAGCATCTGAAATCTGGCGGGATACCGCCCTTTTTCAGGGTGCGTCCATGACACCACTACTGCTTGCCTTTCGGCTATACAGCTACTTTTATTATTTCTGGATTTTTTAGTCCGGCTACGGACAGTTCTTTCTGTTTTCCGGATACGGAAAGATATTTTCGCAGGATATTAAATGCTCCTACTGCATCCGCATTATATCTTACTCCATCCGTTATATACATGCCCCGCTCTTTTCGGTTTGATGCTTCTGCATATCTTTTTGATACTTCTGGTGAAAACGGACTGCACTGGCTGGTATAGCTTTCTTCCTGTTTTATCAATGGTATTCCATACAGTTTTAGTTTATATTCCAACATGATATAAAGTTTATTATACGGCAGTCCGTGAAACTTCTGGTTTGCCTTGTGGCCTATCTCTTTTCCTTTACGGATATTTCGGATATCTCCTATGATCACACTGCTTATCCCTTCTTTTCTACAGTATTCTGCAAGCCATCTGGTCACCTTATGAAGGTAATCCTTTACTGCGTCCTGCTTTTTTCGGTAAATCCTCTTGATATGTTTCGATGATCGGGGATATTTTATGCCATTTCCCGACTGCTGTGCATACCATATTGATTGAACTCTGCTGATTTCTTTGTGAAAGTATCTTTCCAGTGAAAGATATTTCCTTCCCAGAATAAAAGTCCTTCCATTTTCGGAATCATAACAGGTCATCAGATTATGAATTCCAAGATCTATTGATAAATAATGGCCATTCAGGGAGATCGGTTCTGGTTCTTTGACCTCGTAGACAACGATAAGGTCACATTTTCCATCTTCCGGTGGATAGATCCGCAGCTGCTTTATGTGATCCATGTTCCTGAAAATCTTATTTTCAAGATATAGAAATTTTTCATGAATCCCATAAGCTTCTTCCATATAGCTTTTCAGATCCTTTGACAGAGACAGCCGCAATTGATCGGAGCCTTTCTCGTGCTGGATTCCCATCTGCATGTAAGTGATCGGTATATTGTCCTGTTTAAATCGCGGCGGATTTGGATCTTTGATCCCAACGGTCTTTTTAAGAACATAAAATGATTTCCAGGCTTTATCCCGCTGCTTGCAGGTCTCCTGCGCTGTCTGGGACGGAAGCTGTCTATACCACAGATCTCCTTTATGCGCTTTCTTCTGATAATACCAGTCAGGATACTTCTCCAGCTCCAATTCTTTATATCGACGGCGTTCATAGTTGCAGACATTCCAGAGTTTGGAAGCAGCATAACACATATGCCCTATAATATTAGAATATTCCGGCCTGATATTGACCGATGTTCTGTGTGACAGCAGCATTCCCCTTCCCCCTTCAGACAGCCATGCATATGAATATTTACAATTCACATTGAATTAATACGACTTGCTCTGATGTTCAATATAACGGCGGATATTTTCCTCAGATACAGATCCGATCGTTTCCACATAATAGGAATGGTTCCACAGTTCTCCCTTCCACAACTGGTTTCTTATTTCCGGAAAACGTTCGAATAATTTCCTGCCTGTGATCCCCTTCAGATACTTGATAATGGCTGTTATTGACAGTTTTGGTGGAGCTGATACAAAACAGTGAACATGATCACCTTCACCACATTCAAATAAATGAACGGTAAAGCCTTTATCGTCAGCTATCTGCTGCACAAGTTCCTGCAGGTATTTCTCAACTTCTGGGGTTAATATCTTCCGTCTGTATTTCACCGACCATACCATATGGTAGTTGATATTGCACACGCAAGTCCTATAATGTATAAGATTTTCTTTCATACATATAGTATATCATATTGAATTGTAATACACAATCATTATTCGAACATATTTTCGTTTTTATTGTATGCCAGTTACGGCATTAATATCAAAGAATGAGGATTATTATATTATTTACATTGTGCAGATATGCACACTTCTGAGCTTTCATCTCGGTAATTGAATTGCCGAGGATTCCCGCTTATTGTCCTAAAATCCCCTTTCCATATATAATATACTGTGATGTGAGTGTCAAAAGTAAATTTTGCCGCTCACTGATGTAACCGGATTGCTCCATTGCTATGCAATTCCCGCAATTCTCATACTATGCTTAACTCTGTTAACATTTTATTAATCTATATGGAAATGTCAATGTTTATAATCTTAATTTTTAACTTATCATCCCATAATTACAGACTTTTCTATTGTTAATTTTTTAATCAATTTTTTCAAAACAACCACCTTTATTCTCCGGCCAGGTGCATTTTAATTCTTCCCGGTAATGATACCAGAGGACCTGTCCGTCTGTCATGGAAATCCCTATTTCTTTTATTCCGTCATTATCCAAATCTTTTAACTGGATCTTAAACATATCATCTGCCTCTTTTTCCGGCTCCCACAAAAGACTGCCCTCTCTGGCACCACTTGCACTGTCATATACGGCATAGCCATTTTTACCATCCAACGGGGAAAGACAGAAAATGAGAGTTCCTGCATCGTCCAGATGCAGATCTTCAGAGTACGCCCTGAACGTGCGCCAGTCATCACCGGCAATATCCGTTTCAAAATAAGGCTCTGTTTCCGGTTCCCGGATCTGGATACCATACAAAAGCCAGATCGTACAGATAAATAAAAATACGCTGATCAGAACCGGAACAATACCGGCAGCTGTGAAAATATGCCATTTTTTCTGCCCCGTCTTTCTGCTCTGGATCGTACCAGCAGCAATAAATCCTATTCCCAGCAATAATGTGGCCATTTCCAATAAAAACATTCATTTTCCCCCTCTTTCACCAAAATGTTCTCTCGGAATCTTTCTGTGCTTGATTTTGTGAGAAGATTTTTTGTCAGTTGTGCCCAGATTTCTGAGGCGTTGGCGTTGCGTCCGCCTCTGAAATTTGAGTGCGACTGGCGGAAAATCGGCCACAAAAGCAAGTGCAGGAAAGACTCCGAGAGGACATCAAAGATCACTTCACTGTTCTGTATATCTAAACTATACAGCTATTCTTTTGCGAAAAATATTAACCAAGGGTTAGTACATTGTTTTGTGAATTTCATTTCCTGCTGTACACATTTCCTCTTAAAGGCTATAATAGTTCTGGTAAATACAGATCTACAAGGGGGATTATTATGTACGATTTAAAAATGTTAGAAGAGATCAAAAGCCAGGAAAAGCGTATCCACTTTTCTTCTTTTGATCACAATGATGCCTATACACTGGGAACCATGCTTCGGGAACGTGGCCTGACCACTCCAAAGCCAATTGCGATCCGCATTGTTTTTGATGATATTATCCTGTATCAGTCCTTCCTCCCGGGAACAGATGAAAGCAACAACCAGTGGATGAACCGCAAGCAGCACACAGTTGAACGCTGTCACACTTCTTCCCTGCGTGCAGCTGTTGAGCGCGAATTAAACGGCGTAAAAGAAAACTGGCAGCAGGATGAGTCCCACTATGCATTCTGCGGCGGCGGATTCCCAATTATTGTAAATAATGAGTTTCGGGGCGTTGCCATTATCTCAGGTCTGCCTCATCTGGAAGACCACAGAAACCTGGTGGAAGTAATGGATCAGTTCTGCGCACAGAAAAACGCATAAGATCTATTCACCTTATCTGCGGATCACCTGGATTTCCTGCTCTGTGCCAAGATCCACAGGTTTAAAGGTATTTTCCAGACCTTCTGTAATATAAATCTGTCCGTTCTCATCTTCTAAAACAGCCTCATAATTCTGGTGACTGCGCCAGTGTGAGGCTGCTTTTTCAACCCCCATGACGAAAAGGGCCGTGGAAAGACCATCACACAGAAAACCGCTGTCGCTGATAATAGTCACGGATACCAGACCGTTTTTGGCCGGAGCTCCGGTTTTTGGATCCATGATATGCCAGTAGATCTGACCGTCGTCGCCGGCAAAATAGCGTTCATAGCCACCAGAAGTAACCACTGCCTTATCTTTTACAAAAACACCGCCCAGATAACGGTTTTCTTCTGCTGCACGGATACCAATAAACCAGTCTGTTCCGTCTGTTTTTGTTCCAATAGTCTGGATATTTCCTCCTAAACTAAAAAGAGCAGAAGTAACGCCCTTTTCTTTCATCAACTTTGCCAGAACCTCTGCTGTATAGCCTTTTCCCACGCTTCCTAAGTCTACCAGCATATCCGGGGCTATGGTTACAGTGTCACCATTGATCTGGATCTTATGATAGTCTACACATGCAGCTAATACTTTGCGTTCTTCTTCATCAGGAATACGATGTTCACCTGTGGTGAAGCCCCAGGCTTTTACGACCGGGTAAGCTGAAATGTCTAAAGCGCCATCTGTATCTTTACACAGTTCAAGTGTTTTTTTCATCTGCTTAGCAATTTCCGGTGCAAACTTTGCTTCCTTTTTCTCGTTTAATTCCCACATAGGGCTGTTTTCTTTTGTCACAGAAAGCGCATCTTCCAGTTCCTCTATTTTTTCCCTGACTTTTTCTTCTACTTCATCATTTCCGCCATAGAGCTGAAACTGCATCACCGTATCCATGGCAAATACTGTAAAATTTTTTTCATTTGATCCTGCCTCAGTACGCAAAACAGGGCGGTCGTATTTGACCGCCTCTGTTTCGGCTGTTTTGGGAGCTGTACTGCACCCGCACAACATCAGTGTCAGGATCACCAGACACCATTTTTTCAATTAGATTTCCCCTCTGTTTTGGTTACTTCAGAGTCTTCGGAAGCATTGTCAGATGCAGCAGTTTCGGAAGTTTCTTCCCTGGAATCTTCGGAGCTGTTGTCTTTAGAATCATCTTCCTTGGAATCCTCAGTCTTATTATCGCTGTTTTCTGTTTCAGACGGAGTTTCCGGTTCTTTGGTGGAATCCTCCTTAGATTCATCCTTGGTTTCATTCCTGGAATCATCCTTGGTTTCATCTTTGGTTTCATCCTTGGTTTCGTCCTTAGATTCATCTTTGGAATCGTCCTTGGTTTCATCCTTGGTTTCTTCAGAAGATCCGGTCTCATCAGCCTTATTTTCTTCATCTCCAGATGGAGTTACTCCTGAAGTTACACCGTTAGAACCGGTGGCTGCATTATCCTTGATTTTCTCATTAAATCCATCTTCCGTTGATTCCTGCTCATCTAACAGTTCTTCTTCTGCCTCTGTCTGATCTACCAATTTGCCATCTCTTATGTAAAATACATAAGTACTATATTCGCTATTCTTACTGTAGATGGTAACTTTGATCAGATCACCTGATTGGTAAGAATCAAAGCTGTCCTTAGCAAAATCAATATAATCCTTTCCATTTCCCGTACTCTCACTTTCAGGTGTTGTACCTACTTTAAACTGCTTATCTGATATGGAACCATAAATGCATTTCTCATATTTAAATGTTCCCACCATTATATAATCTATAGTACCAAGATAAGTATCTCTTGAAATATTATTTATCCTATCTACTTTAAAGAGTAAACGATATGCCTCATAATTGCCTGACCAGCTTTCTACGGAGACTGATCCAAAAGTAATATCGCTATTACTTTCAGTATCTCCGGTACTACCAGAATTGTCCTCCCCTTCGATCTGTACTTCAATTACCTGGCTCTTATATCCATCTGCATTAATCGTAAGTGTATGTGTACCCGCAGACAATCCAGATGTATCAATAGTGATCTCTGTGTCATTTACTGTTGTGCTAAGCTTTTCTTCCCCATACTTAACAGAAGTAATTGCTTTCAGATAGTCTGCATTGCCGGTCAGTGTCCACTTTGTCTTTTCCTTGATATTAAGCTGGCCAGTAAGCTGTGGGGCATCTTTATCTGCTGCAGGCGGATCAACATCCGTACCATCTTTCAGAACATAATTATTACCACTCTTAACTACATTAAAAGTCAAAGATTTATAGCCATCTGCATTAATTGTGATCTCTAATTCATCACTGTCTTTAAATGCACTGTCTTCTGTCAGGCAAAGGCGGTCATTTTTGCCACCATACACAGGATCACCGGTTACTCTGAAATTATTTTTTGAATTCCAGAAAGAACTAACTTTGGTATACGTTGTATCTCCAACTTTAATATCCTCTATATTAGCCAGATATGTCTCTAAAGCTACTTTTTCATCATCTGTTGTCCCTTTATTAAAGGTAACAGTATAATAAGCCTGTGCCATTATCTCTGCTTTTGTATATTCAAAGCTGAGCATCTCCGGCTCAAATGCAGTAGGATCTTCAACCCCTTCATCAACCACAATCGTAGTCCTCAGTGCTTCTGCATATCCCTTAGCCCGGACAGTCAGTGTGTGCTCTCCCGGTTTGATATTACCAATGGTCAGAATCTTCTTATTCTCAGATACTGCATAATACGATGCATCGCTACTTTCAACACCTTTGGTATAAAGTGTATCATCATCCAAAGCTACAGACTGCAAATACTTTAAGAATCCGCCTTCAGAACCAGTTACTTCTACAGTTGCGTCTGCATAGAATCCCTGGATTTTTCCAAAGGTTCTCTTGTCAGATACATAAGAAGTCTTATTGTCTTTATACTGTACAGTCAGTGAAAGCCCTTCTTCCAGGATCTGATCGTATGTGACCTTAAACGCGTTCATCTGATATCCGTCCGCTTCCACTGTGATCTTATATTCTTCTCCTGGTGTGAACAGACTCTTGTTCAGAGTTAAGATTCCATTTTCAACATCTACGCTATACTGTTCTTTTGTTAATCCGGTCCAGCTGCCATTGATCACAATGTTCCTGATCGCAGCCAGATAAGCCTTATCCTCATGGCTTAAGACCACGTCTTCATTTTCCCTGTTCCTGATTATTGTAAATGCACCAGCTGCAGGACGGGAGAAATCTCCTTTATTCTGGATCTCACCTAAAAGTCCATCCTCCAGAACTTCTTTTGCAGCAGCGGGACTGTTATTCCATACAACTCCTTTTGTCTTGTAATCCTCAAAGGGAATAATTCCTGTGGTCTTGCTGCTTTCTACTGAATGGATATAAGCAACCCAGTCATAATACTGGTCGTCTTTATCATTTTTATTAAATGCAGCATCTACACCGGCCATTTCATACCACCAGTCTATAACCGCTTCAGACTCTGTAGTAGATTTTCCAATTTCTTCCAGAATATTTGCATTTACAAGCAGATCCGTATCAAATACCAGATTTGCAGAAACAGCCATACTGCCAGAATCGCTTTCGCCGGAGCCGCTGCTGCTGCCGGAACCAACAGAAGCAGTGGAAATACCATCAAATGAATACTGCACAATACCCATTTCATCCTTAGATGGAACACTCTCTCCCTTAGTTACTGTAAACTCTACAGAAGCTGATTTGAAACCATCTGCATAAACAGTCAGTTTATAATTGCCTTTATATTTAAAATGATCCACATTATCATTATAAATGACAAACAGATCCTGACTGAACAAAAACCAGTCGTTGATCTTGTCTAATTCTACAGTTTCAGTTGGTCCCTCCAGAACTACACGATTCACCGGTGTCTCTATTCCGTATACCATATTTTCAACCTGGAAATGCAGGTTCACACCTGACTGTGGAGTCTCTTTCAGTTTAAAAACAGGCGCCTGTGCATTTACTACATGGATTGGAACCAGTGCAGATGTACCTGACTTTGACTCTACGCGGACATAGTATCTTCCATTATTTGTAAAATTGCTCTGTCCTGTCTCAATGGTCAGCTCACCTACACGGCCCTTTCCATGAGGTACATTTTTTGCACGGTCAAATACCAGATTACTGTTGATCGTATTTTTATTTTCATTATACTCTACCAGCTGAAGACGATTGATACCATCAAACCACTCTTTCTCTTCATCGGTATTGTAGTTAAACATAATAGTTACGGTTGCTTTACCATCTTCACTTAATTCTGCATCTGGTGAATATGCAGGATGGGCTGCCGCCTTTTTACCAAGTGCAAATGTGGTTTTGGATGGTGAGTATCTTACAGAACCGTCATCTGCATAATTGGTCAGATAGTAATCCCAAAGTGCTACAGGACCATGAGCCAGGATCTTCTCTGGCAGATAACTGGTTCCTGTATAGATCACGCCATTTGCAGCTTCATCATCCAGGGAAACTATCTGTGTTCTGACAGGATCTGCTGCATTGCTTACAGTCAGTTCAGCCGGAGGCTTAATAACAGCCAGTTTACAGATGCTTCCATCGTCAGTTACATTGGAAAGTGCAGATGTTACATCTACACCATCTGCATATACCTTGGTGTTGCTTGCATTATAACCATCCTCAAATGCTACGGTGATCCACCAGCCGAGGGAATTTACCTCAACCAGCCCCGTCTCATCTTCCTTTACAAATACAGCCTTAGTCTGGTCTGCACTGCTATTAGAATTATTATTACTATTATTGTTTGTATTGTTGCTGTTGTTGCCATTATTGCTGTTATTTGTATTATTGCTGTTATTATTGTCTCCAGTCCCATTACGATCAGATACGTTGCTTCCTGCATTAGAGTTGCCAGAACCGCTACGGCTGCTTCCGCCACCACCGTTTCCACCCCTGAGGCTGGTTTCTGATCCTTTGGTATTCCTGGATGGATCGCTTGCAAATCCCTTTCCTTCTACCACTTGCACCTTACCGTTGCCATCTATCCACTGACCGGCTGCGTTTACTTTGTAACCATCTGGAGTTACACCATCTGCAAACATTTTTCCGTGGTTTTCGCCTGCAACAGGTTCGAAATAGTAGCTGCGCCCATCAACCCACTGCCAGCCGGTAACTGCTGCACCTTCGGTGCTGTCTGTTGTAGTATTGAAAAAATACCAGCTTCCTTTTGCATCCTGATACCAGCCGGTTGTCATTTTTCCTTCTGTTTCATCTGGATTTGCATTAAAATAATACGTACGGTCATTCATGCGCAGCATGCCAGTTTCCATAAGTCCGTTCTCTGGCTGCAGGTAATACCAGCCGCTTGCAGTCTGGATCCAGCCTGTTGCCATCTCTCCTGATGGCTTTCTGAATTTCCATCCTTCTGCTTCTTTCACCCAGGTTCCTGCCTGAAGCTGTGATTCCCCCGTTGCCTGAGCGCCGAAAGCTGTGCCTGCCTGCAAAGCTGCAGCCGCAAGCAACATAGTTAACAACGTTTTTGCTTTTCCTGTTTTTCTCATAAGTAAAAACTCCTCTTTTTATAATGACGTTTGCTTAAACTCGCATGTCGAGTTAGTTTATACTAACATCATTTTTTAGTCAACACTAAGGGGCGGTTTCACCATGATAAGATTTGTCAACAACAACACATATATGTAATCGGAAATATTTTTTTCAGGAAATACGACTGGCTGACCATCATTATAGTTTATAGAGAATAATGATAAATCGGCTTAAATAAAGGATCTGGCTGAATTCATTTGAAGAAATGCACACATAAGATCAACAGAAAAAGGGCTGCAATCAGCAGCCCGTATATTATCAGGAATCTTTCTCAGATTTAAAATTTTTGTGTTTTTATATAACAAACCCAGCAATTGTAATTCATTATTTTTCAAGAAGATTGCGCTCCATTTTCTCCCTAAGCTCCCTGGTGGTTGCTTCAATATCTTGTGCTGCAAAGATACCTGATACAATGGCAGCTCCCACTGCACCGCTTCCTTTCAGCTTTTCAATATTGTCCAGGCAGATACCTCCGATAGCTACTACCGGAATAGATACGGATGCACAGATAGCCTGCAGCTGTTCCATGGTCATTGGACGGGCATCTTTTTTGGTAGATGTGCCAAATACGGCACCACTGCCTAAGTAGTCAGCCCCCTGTGACTGGGCTTTCAATGCCTGTTCTACCGTTTTGGCTGTGACTCCCAGGATCTTGTCCGGTCCAAGAAGCTTTCTGGCAAGACCGGCATCCATATCATTCTGTCCTACGTGAACACCGTCTGCACCACAAAGTCCAGCCAGTTTTATATTATCATCAATCAGGAGAGGAACATTATATTTTTCTGTAAGAGCACGCATTTTTTTCGCCTCTTCCAGATATTCTTCCACATTGTCATCCCGCAGTCCTTTTTCACGAAGCTGCACCATGGTAGCGCCGCCCTTTAAGGCTGCTTCCGTCTGTTCATAAAGGCTCATACTTCCGGTCCAGGATCGGTCGGTTACTGCATAGATCAACAACTGGCTTTTGTCAAATTTCATGTTTCTCTCCCTTTCTTGTGTCTGCTCATGCCCACTCGCGAACCCGCGCTTACACGCTTTACTGCCTGCTTACGCAGGCTGTTCACTGGTCAATGGCCCATTATATCATTCATCAAAAATGCTTACGATCTCACCGTCTAAAATACGGTTCATATTTTTTACAGCACAGAAGTTGCCGCACATAGAGCAGGTATCTTCTTTTTCCGGCTTTGCAGATGCTCTGTAGTTTCTTGCCTTTTCCGGATCAATAGAAAGCTCAAAGGTCTTTTCCCAGTCCAGTTTCTTTCTTGCCATTCCCATCTGACGATCCCACTCAGAAGCGCCTTTGACACCTTTTGCAATGTCAGCTGCATGAGCTGCGATCTTGGAAGCGATGATACCTTCTTTTACGTCATTCAGATCCGGCAATCTCAGATGTTCTGCTGGTGTTACATAGCATAAAAATGATGCTCCGTAGGTTGCTGCGATCGCACCGCCAATAGCCGCTGTAATATGATCATATCCCGGTGCAATGTCTGTAACAAGAGGTCCTAATACATAGAACGGAGCGCCCTTGCAGATGCTCTGCTGGATCTGCATATTGGCTGCGATCTGGTTAAGAGGCATATGGCCTGGTCCCTCTATGATCACCTGGACATTCTTCTCCCAGGCTCTTCTTGTGAGCTCACCTAATGTTACCAGCTCTTCGATCTGTGAAACATCGGTAGCATCTTCTAAGCATCCCGGACGGCAGGCATCACCTAAGCTGATGGTCACATCATATTTCTGGCAGATATCCAGGATTTCATCAAAATGCTCATAATATGGATTTTCCTTTCCAGTCATTTCCATCCATGCGAAAATAATGGATCCGCCTCTGGATACAATGTTCATAAGACGCTTATTCTGTTTGAAACGCTGGGCAGTTGAACGGTTAATGCCAATGTGGATGGTCATAAAATCCACACCGTCCTGCGCATGCATTTCCACAATCTTTAACCACTCTTCGGTAGTAATATCCTTCAGTGCCTTATGATAGTATACCACTGCATCATAAATCGGTACAGTACCAATGATGGCCGGACACTCAGCAGTCAGCTTTCTTCTGAATTTCTGGGTATCGCCCCATGAACTTAAGTCCATAATGGACTCTGCACCCATTTTTACTGCGTCATTTACTTTCTGAAGCTCCATATCCAGATCTTTACAGTCTCTGGAGGTTCCAAGATTTACATTGATCTTGGTCTTTAACATGGAACCGATACCATTAGGATCCAGGCATTTGTGGTTTTTATTTGCAGGAATGGCTACTTTTCCCTCTGCCACCAGCTGCATTAACTGTGCTGTATCCATCTGCTCTTTTTCTGCTACTGCCTGAAGCTCCTTTGTAATAATTCCTTTTCTGGCAGCATCCATCTGTGTTGTGTAGTTCATTTTCATTCTCCTTCACATCATATTTTTCCACAGAAAGGGCACCCGGACGGAATGTTTTCCACATTTACTGCACATATTTCTGCTGTGTATGTTGATCATCAGTCTTTACGCAGAAAAAAGAAAACGGTCCGCCCACATAAGGAACGGACCGCAAAATATACGTATTATACATAAATACAATATGCGACACATTATTTCCCTACGTTGGCATTACCCACATCAGGTACAATAGGTCGAAGTTTGATTACTTCCTCTCAGCCTGCTTCACAAGCTCCCTGTTCCCATTCAGAATAACATTTATTGGTAAAAATTGTCAAGTTGTTTATTACTGTTCACATGTTGCATGATCAGCAGCTGAATTTGCTGATTGTGCGCTGTCTTTTTTTCTGTTATAGTGGTTAGCATAAACTTACTGTTTACTGCACTTCAGGGAGGAACCTATGGAATTACGTCAGCTGGAATATTTTATGATCACATGTGAAAAAGGCAGCTTTAATCAGGCAGCAGAATGTCTTTATACTACACAGCCTAATGTGAGTAAAGTGATCAGTTCTCTGGAAAAAGAGCTGGGACGACCTCTTTTTGAGCGCAGCAGCCGGGGTATCCACATTACCCCTTACGGTGAAACAGTCCGGGAATATGCCCAGAATATACTGCATAATGTAAGCCTGATCAACTCATTGACTGATCACAATCAAGGTCAAAAATTCAGTCTCGCTACTTACCCCAGCAATATGATCTCCCGCCTATTAACAGATTTTTACAAAGAAATGGGAGATTCTTACATTGTGGAACACTTAGAAGGCACTGTGGAGGAGATCAGCAACCGGGTAGCCCAGGGGCTTTCTGAAATTGGCATCGTTTATATTGCGCAAAAGCAGCTCCACCAGTTCCAGCACATTCTGTCCCACAAAAAACTTAAATTCGTTCCTCTTGACAGAAAAGAAGCCTGTGTTTATGTAGGCCCCAGGCATCCCCGCTACCAGGATGACAGCATTGACTTTCAAGAGCTTTCCTCTCTTTCCTTTGTAAGGGGTGTAAGGGATTTTTTCTCCGTAGAACACCACTTGAACCATGTAAGCCTTGGAGCGATCAGCACAGAACAGCTCCACTACGCCGTCTATACCAACAGTGATCACCTGACCATTAACCTGTTATTAAACACGGATATATGCAGTCTCGGCATCAATTTCCTTTATGATCAGTACCGCCAATATGATGTCCGGCAGCTGCGGATCAATAACTGTGAGCCTTTTCTCCTTATTGGCTATATCTGCCCGGATCATGCAAAATTAAGCAAAGCCGCTGAATGGTTTATCAGCCATTTTAAGGATATCTTGTAGATATTTTAGTTCAGTTATAACATTTTGGAATAACTAAGCCCCTCTAATTTCATCAGTAGTAAGTCTTAACTAACCTGTGTTATACTCTCTATCGTTCGTTTCAGGCGAATGAACAAACAACATTATATTTTATATCCTCTCAGAGTCTCGCAAAATCAAGTACAAAAAGATTCCGAGAGTACATTTCTTACAACAGGAGGAAACTTATCATGAAAAAAAGATGGGGCACAATGCTTCTGGCAGGTCTCTTAGGCACCGCCTTATTAAGCGGCTGCGGTTCATCCGCTTCTGACTCTGCATCTTCTGCTGCAGATCCTAAGCCTTCAGAAACTACCACTACAGCTGAAGGTACAAAAGAAGACCTGATCTTCGTAAACTATCGCGATATCCGCGATCTAAACCCACATTTATATGCCGGCGAAATGTATGCCCAGGAAATGTTATACGAAGGCCTGGTCAATATTACCGCTGACGGTTTTGAGGGCTGCCTGGCAGAAAGCTGGGATGTCAGTGAAGATGGTAAAGTATATACTTTCCACATCCGTTCAGGCGTAACATTTTCAGATGGTGAAAAGTGTGACGCATATGCCATCAAAGCAAACTTTGACGCGATTCTGGAAAATAAAGACCGCCATACCTGGCTGGAAATGATGCATCTGTTAGTAGGAGTAGATGCTCCAGATGAAAATACCTTTGTGATCGAATTATCTGAACCATATTATCCTCTTTTAACAGAGCTTGGCGTGACCAGACCATTTGCCATGATCTCACCGAAAGCCATGAAAAACAGCAGCACCAAGGATGGGGTAGAAGCCTATATAGGTACTGGTCCATATGTGCTGGAT
Organism: Lachnospiraceae bacterium; assembly: GCA_025758065.1. Taxonomy (NCBI): domain Bacteria; kingdom Bacillati; phylum Bacillota; class Clostridia; order Lachnospirales; family Lachnospiraceae; species Lachnospiraceae bacterium. Next base: position 1,436,192 of record CP107199.1, on the reverse strand, counting down.
GAGTTCGTTACTGATGAATATGCCGTATTCAAGGCAAATCCAAACTACTGGGGCGAACAGCCGGCTATTAAAACCATCACAGTGAAAGTCATCCCGGATAATCAGACCCGTATCCTGGCTCTGGAAAAAGGTGAGATCGATATGATTTTCGGAAAAAATATGATCGATGCAGATGCCATTAACCAGTATCTGGACAGTGATAAATTTACCGTAGAGCTTTCTGAGCCAACTTCCACCAGGCAGATCGTCCTGAATACTTCTTCTGACATTCTTTCAGAAAAAGACGTGCGCGTCGCCCTTCAGCACGCAACCAATAAGCAGAATATCTCTGACGGTATTTTCTATGGACTGGAAAAACCGGCAGATACTCTGTTTGCCTCCACAATTCCATATTGTGATATTAAACTGGAACCATATGCTTATAACTTAGAATTAGCTGGACAGATTCTGGATGACGCAGGCTGGAAAATGGGTTCCAACAATGTCCGTGAAAAAGATGGACAACAGTTAAATGTTGATCTTCTCTATAACAGTGACAGCGTTACTGAAAAATCCATTGCAGAGTATCTTCAGAGCGAATACCAGTCCATCGGTGTTTCCTTAAACATACATGGTGAGGAAGAACAGTCTTACCGTGACAATATGAAAGCAGGTAATTTTGATATGGTATTTAATATCTGCTGGGGTACTCCTTACGATCCCCAGTCCTCTCTGGCTGCCATGCGTGCACCTGTATACGGCGATTATGCAGCACAGCTCGGTCTGGATGATAAAGCAGAGATCGATGATGCTATTACTGAGATCCTGGTCACCACAGATGAAGACAGACGCCAGGAACTTTACACCTACGTTCTGACTCATCTCCATGAAGACGCAGTTTACATTCCGCTGACTTATGAATGCAACAAAGCAATCTATCGTTCCGATATGAAAGGCTTCCACTTTACCCAGACTCAGTATGAGGTTCCATTCCAGGATTTCTCTTTCTAAACGGACATGTCACCTGATGTTGACATCACCACAATTCAAGTCGAACGTCTGTTGTTACGTGCCGATGGCACTCCCGCAGCTGCCGCCAGTATTCGTAAAATGTGCATGAAGCCGTCTCCCTTGAGGCGGCTTTGTTCCAATTAGATCCTTTATCACATTTATTTTTCCAAGCGGAGGTATTATTTTGAAACCCTATATCATCAAGCGGATCCTGTCTTCCATTCCGCTCCTTCTCATTATTTCCTTTGTATGCTTCGTTTTTATCAATCTGATTCCTTCTGATCCGGCTGAAGTAGCTTTGCGTGTACGTCAGGTTCCCATTATCACGGAAGATGCCATTGCTGAGGTCCGTGCCCAGCTTGGTCTAGACAAGCCTTACCTGGTCCGTTACTTTACCTGGGTACTGGACTGTCTTCACGGCAATTTTGGAATTAGTTATGTAAACCCAAGCCGCACTGTTTCAGGAGAACTGCTGCGCTGTATGCCTGCTACTTTACAGCTTGCCGGTGCTTCCCTTATTATGGTGATCCTTTTAAGTCTTCCTATCGGCTTTCTTTGTGCAGTATATAAGGATGGCTGGTTTGACCGGCTCATGCGAGGTCTTGTATTTATGACCACTGCTATGCCGCCTTACTGGGTGGGACTTCTGTTAATGTGGCTGATCTCCATTAAACTTGACCTTCTGCCTACCAGTGGGAACGGTACGATCAGACATCTCATCCTTCCTGCTTTTACTGTATCCCTAAGCTATATTTCTACCTATATCCGCCTGATCCGCAACAATATGCTTGAAAATATGAAACAGGATTATGTACTTTACGCCAATGTCCGCGGTCTCACTCAAAGATCCATTCTGGTAAAACATATTCTGAAAAACTCCATGCATACCTGCATTGTTGCCATTGGTATGAGTATCCCGCAGCTGATCTCCGGAACTATTGTGGTAGAAAATGTATTTGCATGGCCTGGACTGGGAACCTTGTGCATCAGTTCCATTTTCAACCGGGATTATCCTGTTATCCAGACTTATGTTCTTTTGATCGGTGTCCTGTTTGTTATGTTTAACCTGCTGTTTGATATCCTGCAAACCGTATCTGACCCCCGTATGCGAAAGGAGAGCAACTGATGTTACACCGGTTTCTTCACAATAAAACTGCTGTCAGCACAGTAACACTTGTACTGATCGTGGCATTAATGGGCATTTTTGCCCCATTTATTGCTCCACATGATCCCTATGCTACCAATATTCTTAACAAATTTTCCCAATTCAGCAAAGAATATCCCCTTGGTACTGATAATCTTGGCCGCTGTATCCTCTCCCGCATGATCTACGGGATCAGGCCCACTCTTGGTCTGGCCGTACTGACTATGTTAGGTACCATCGGTCTTGGCGCTCTGATGGGACTTCTGGCCGGGTATTTCCGTGGTATTACAGAAGAACTGATCATGCGTATAGTAGATGTAATGTTGTCTTTCCCAAGCCAGATCATGGTCTTTGCCGTGGTTGCACTGCTGGGCATTAACGTACAGAATGTGATCCTGGCAAATGTCTTTATTAAATGGGCCTGGTATGCCCGCATGATCCGCACAGGTGTCATGCAGTACCGGGACCGGAACTTTGTCCAATTTTCCCGCTGTGTAGGGACTCCTGAACGTTTTATCCTTTTTAAACACCTGGTTCCATCCATTGCAGCAGATCTGGCTGTTCTCTCTTCCTTGGATGTAGGCTGGGCTATCATCAATATTTCTACTTTGTCCTTCCTTGGACTTGGTGTACAGGCCCCTACTCCTGAATGGGGGGCTATGCTTAGTGAAGCAAAAAATGTCCTGACCAGCAATCCGGCCCAGATGCTGGTCCCTGGTATTGCCATCGTTATTTTAGTTTCTGCCTTTAACTTAATGGGAGATGCCATTCGTGATGTACTGGATCCAAAGGAGGTGCTGTAATGTCTGCCATTTTAAAAGTTGAAAACCTGAATGTAACACTGACATACCGTAAGACTTCAAAAAAACTGGTTGAAAACGTAAATTTTGAAGTCCACCCAGGAGAATGCCTGGGAATCCTTGGTGAGTCTGGAAGTGGAAAAAGTATGACTGTAAAATCAATTCTGGGCCTGTTAGATAAAAATTTCCATGTTTCCGGAAGCGCTGTTTTTGATGGTCATGATCTTCTAAAAGAATCAAAAGAAGAACTGCGCAGACTTCGCGGAAGCCGGATCACCATGGTGCTTCAGAACCCCATGACCTGTTTTGATCCTCTGTACCGTATAGGAAATCAGATGGCTGAGACTTTCGCCACCCACACTACATGGAACGCCCAGGAGATCCGTTCCCACTGCCTAAAGATCCTGAACCAGATGCAGATCTTAAATGGAGAAGAAGTTTTGCAAAAATACCCCCACCAGCTTTCCGGTGGTATGCTCCAGCGCATTATGATCGGTATTGCCATGGCATTGCAGCCTGAGCTTCTGATCGCTGATGAACCAACAACTGCCATTGATGCCATCACTCAATATGAGATCCTGGAGGAATTTATCCGCATTAAAAAGAGCAAAAATACTGCCATGCTTTTCATCACCCATGACTTAGGGGCAATATCCAAAGTAGCTGACCGCATCCTGGTCATGAACAGCGGACATATCGTAGACAGTGGCGACTTTGAGCATATCCGAAATCATGCCCAGGATCCTTACACCCGCCTGCTGATAGAAAAACGTTCTGCGGTTATGCATCACTATCGCGAAGTTTTACATAGAAAGGAGATATCCCATGCTGGAAGTAAATAATGTATGTGTCAGCTTCCGGAGCGAACGACAGGAAAAAATTTTCGGAACTACCAGAAACCAGGTATTATTCGATGTATCCTTAAAAGTCTCACAGGGAACCTGCCTGGGAATACTTGGGGAATCCGGAAGCGGAAAATCCACCCTTGGCCGTGTGATCTGCGGTCTTTTAAAACCCGACACAGGAGAAGTAAAAATCCAGGATGTGTCTGTTTATGCATCCAGAAATGGCCTGAAAAACTTTCAAAAACGCTTAAGTGTTGTTTTCCAGGATTATACTACCTCTGCCAATCCCCGTTTTCGCGTAAAAGAGATCATTGCTGAAGGTCTGGCTGCAAGAGAACGAAATCAAAAGATCCGGCTGGATCGGCTGGAAGAAACTAACCGCCTTTTAGAGCTTGTGGGACTGGATCCCTCCTATGCAAACCGATATCCCCATGAACTGTCCGGCGGACAGCTGCAGCGTGTCTGCATTGCCCGGGCTGTAGCATGCCAGCCAGAGATCATTCTTTTTGACGAAGCTATCTCTTCCCTGGATGCACATACCCAGGTCCAGATCATGGATCTTCTCCATGATCTGAAGGAAAAACTGGGACTCACTTATATTTTCATTACCCATGACCTGACTTCCGTCACTTATCTGTGCGATGATGTGCTTTTCCTGTATCATGGCCGTATTACCGAACACATTCCGGTATCCCGTATTGCAGAAACAAAGGATAACTATGCCAGAAAGCTTTTAGCTTCTATTATTGAATTTGACTAGAGGAGATCTTTAAACATGAAACTGTCTGACTTGAAAGCCGGCAGCAATACAAAGCAAACTCTCCTGCTGCCTGTGGCCAGCCCTTACCCCGTTGAGATAACTGCCATATGCGGCAGCCAGCCTGGAAAAACCCTGATAGTGACTGCAGGTATCCATGGCTGTGAATATGTAGGCATAGAAGCCCTGAACCGTCTGAAAAAAGAACTGGATCCCGCCGGTCTTTCAGGACGTGTCATCCTGCTTCCCCTGGTAAATCCAGAAGGCTTTTACATGGGTGCCAAACAAACGATCCCTGCGGATGGCCAGAATTTAAACCGCATGTTTCCCGGTGATCCTGCCGGTACCTTTTCCAGCCGCTTTGCAAAAATCCTTGAAAAAGTCCTGTATCCTGAAGCTGATTTTCTGATGGATCTCCATGGCGGTGATATAAACGAAGCTCTGACTCCTTTGATCTTCTTTCCTGCAGCCGTTCCTGATACACTGGCTGCCAAAACCTCTGCTGCTGCAGCGGCTCTTTCTGTTCCATACCGTGTTGCTTCCACTTCCAAAAATGGGCTATACAGCTGGGCCGCCCAGTGTGGTATTCCATCGCTTTTAGTAGAACGGGGTGAACGGGGACTATGGAGTGAGAACGAAATTACAGCCTGCAAAAGAAACGTTTTTGAACTAATGGATCATCTTAAGATCAAAACTTTTTCAAATACAGCCTTTCACCAGGAAGAAATCCGTCAGTCAATTTATGAAGAAGCACCTATAAATGGTTTCTGGTATCCCGCTGTGTCACATGCCGGTCAGAAATTAAAACAGGGCGCCCTCCTTGGCACCCTGAAAGATTTTTATGGAAATGAAATTTTCCGGTATACTGCCCCATTTGACGGCGTTATACTTTATTACACCCTGAGTCTGGGTGTAAAATACAAAGATCCGTTGATCGCATATGGGAGGATTTAATATTTATTTTGGACTCATTAGATCCGTCCCCCGCACTTGGGGCAGTAATTGTAATCTTCATCTGTCTCAAATCCGCAGCGCATACACTTTTTATGGGGATTTCCGGAACCTTCCTGCCAGGTGCGGGTGTATTTTCCCTCCTGGACCAGATGAAGGTCGGCAGATGTGATCGACGGTTCTTCCCCTCTTAAAATAGCTTTTCCGATTTCCGGCTCCAGCTCATAAATGGCACTGCAGCAGGACATCTGCACATAAAAGCGCTTATTCCACTTAAACAGCGGGATAAAGAAAAAACTGAAATACATATAGGTCATAAAGACCTGACACTGGCTGGTGCTGCCGCAGCTTCCGCAAAGAATGCTCTTTGCGTAGTTAAGCAGCTTCCTGCCCTGACTGATACCTCCGATAAACAGCATTTATCCATCTCCTTTTTAACAAAATGTACCACCTATAGCGGCATGACCATGCACGAAAATTACAGACCTGAAAGTTACAGACCTGCACGGTACAATGAACTGACCACCTTGTAAACTGTGAGCCATTTCCCGGTCCGGGACTTCTTTCTCTCTCCTGTTCCTCCAGCCCATTTTCCTGCGTGCATCAGCTCATCTACTGTGCTTCTGGCACTTGACACAGCATAGTTTCCTGTAAGGCAGAAGCCTTTTTCCAGCCGTGAAAATGCTCCAACAAAACCAAGATTCCGGCTTCCGGCCGGAACGGTTTTAGGCCGGTCTGTAAAATGATGAGGACGAAGTGATGAGAGTTTACCTGTTTCATCTGAAAAAGCTTCCGGCTCTCCCATAGCAATATGCAGATCAGCCGTTTTTTTCCATAATTTCCCAGAACCACTGCCATTTTCCATAATGCAGATATCCCCGGAACCCAGATTTATTTTTTCAAATACAAAGGATTCCCGGTCGGTTTCTTCTTCCTGCAGTCTGCGTTTTACATACAATTTCTTTACTGCCAGTCCATTTCCGCCTTCATTGCCATTTTCAAGTTCCAGATCCGTTACCTGGCTGTTTTCCAGCAATAATACACCTTTACGGCGCAGGTATTGTTTCAGCAAACAGATCAGATCTTTCATTTCATCTGGCGAAAGGAAGAGAAACGGTCCTTTTATTTCCCATAAACTTCTGCGAAATCCTGCCAGGCTGCTGTCCTTTTGCAGGCCAAACACACACTGGCACAGCTGCCACAGATTTGTCTCAAATATATGAGGTGTTTCACTGAACCAGTCTTCAATGCTTAAAATATCCAGCCTTTCTTCTTCTGTACACAACAACCGCCAAAGTGCAGGAAGATCCCCCCAGTCCAGACATTCTCTGCCTTCTGTTTTCGGGAAAGTAAATACTTTTTCCCCGGAATCCGGTATTTTTCCACACATTTCCAGAAAATCTTTGCAGTTTTCCCGGCTTACTACAAGAGGGCGTATTTCTTCCTCTCCCTCAGTGCCTTCTCCAAACACCATAATGCTGCTTCCTGGAAAATGGCAGTCTTTTATAAGCCAGACTGCTGCTGCCAGAGAGCTTAAACCATTTCCTATAATATAAGCCTTCTGCTTCCCATAATCCCTGCTCCGCACTACAGCAGCTTCCACCGCCGCCAGTCTGGCATCATTTTCCGCTTTTTTATCTTTCTCTATCTGATAAGTCCATGCACCGGCTGCAGCACCTAAGCCTGCGGCCACAGCTAGCCGGATCCATCTTTTTTTATCTGACATAGGCATTTTCGCCTTTCTTTTTATAAACGGCTTAATTACTGTGCAAAATAGTTAGCCAGCTGTGCAAACTGCTCCAGACTTAAGGCTTCTCCACGGACAGAAGGTGATACTCCCAGGCTCTCAATAGCCTTTGTAATCTCTTCTTTTGAAAAAGAAATTTCCGGAGAGTTATTTAAACCATTCTGCAGTGTTTTTCTTCTCTGGTTAAAGGATGCCCGGATCAGCTTAAACATCAGCTTTGGATCTTTCACCTGTACCGGCGGCTCCTGATAGCGGGTCAGGCGGATCACCGCAGAACCCACATTCGGTCTTGGGATAAAGCAGTTTGGCGGTACATTTGCTACAATATACGGACTTGCATAATACTGCACTGCCAGAGACAGGGCACCATAATCCTTAGATCCCGGCCCTACCTGCATACGGTCTGCTACTTCTTTCTGCACCATAACAGTAATATTGTCAATAGGCACATTACTCTCAAACAGTCCCATGATAATGGGGGTAGTAATGTAATATGGCAGATTTGCAACTACTTTAATAGGTCTGCCGTTATTGTATTCCTTTACCAGCTCATTAATATCCACTTTCAGGATATCCTGGTTGATGACTTTTACATTGGAATAATCCTTTAATGTATCTGTAAGGATTGGCAGCAGATTGGTATCGATCTCCACTGCGATCACCTGTCCTGCGCTTTCTGCCAGATACTGGGTCATGGTTCCGATCCCCGGACCGATCTCCAGAACACAGTCATCCTTTGTAATACCTGCTGCGCTTACGATCTTTTCCAGAACATGGGCATCAATAAGGAAGTTCTGGCCGAAGCGCTTCTGGAATGCGAACTGATATTTCTGGATGACTTCAATTGTTTTTTTCGGATCTGATAATTTCTGATTCATCTATGATTTTACCTGCTTTTGTCTTCTTTCTATCTATGTTATATTTCTATCATTTAATGTTGGGGCAAAAGGTATTTTGACCCCTCTGATACCGAATTGCTGCATGTCGTCAGCAAAAAAACTATGGCTGTAAACCATAAAGCCTTCTGGCATTATCCCAGGTGATTTTCTCCACTTTTTCCCGGTCTATGCCTTTAATGGCAGCCAGCTGGTCTGCCACATAGGTCAGGTTCAGGGAAGAATTTCGCTTTCCCCGGTTGGGAACAGGTGCCAGATATGGACAGTCCGTTTCCAGTACCAGACGGTCTAAAGGGGCATATTCTACTGTCTCTGCCAGTTTTCTGGCATTTTTAAAGGTAAGCACGCCGCCAATACCAAGGAAAAATCCCATATTCAGGTATTCTCTTGCCATTTCCTTTGTGTAGGAAAAGCAGTGGATCACGCCGCCAATGTCTTCTGCATGTTCTGCCTTCATAATATCCAAGGTATCTTTTGCAGCATCACGGCTATGGATGATCACCGGAAGCTTCAGCCTGCGGGCCAGGTCTAACTGGGCCACAAACCATTTCTTCTGGATCCCTTTATCCGGCTCTTCCCAGTAATAATCAAGGCCGATCTCACCAATGGCCCGGACCTTCCCGTCCTGTCTTTCTGTACACCAGGCCTCAATATCTTTTAAGCCTTCATCAGACAACTCTGCACTTTCACTTGGATGCACGCCTAAAGCAGCATACATGAAATCATGGTTCCTGGCAAGCTCCAGTGTGGTCTTGCAGCTGGAAATGCTGGCAGCTACATTTGTAACAGCGCCGATGCCATTTTCCTTAAAGGCTGCCAGAAGCTGCTCTCTGTCCTCGTCAAAGGCTTCATCGTCATAATGAGCATGTGTGTCAAATATCATGTTCGTTATCCCTCCTGTGGGTTAAAATGTCCTCTCGGAGCCGATAGAACATTAAACACATATTTATCCAGACGGTCAAAGGCTTCTTTTACCCTGGACAACGGCAGTGCCAGATTCATACGGATATGGCATGGACCGTGGAATGCTACACCGTCCTGCCAGATCACGCCTACTTCAATGCCTGCTGCCTGAAGTTCTGTAATGGTCCTTCCATGCTTTTTGCACCACTCTGTACAGTCCAGGAAAAGCATGTAAGTGCCTTCCGGCCTGGAAACATTAACACCGTCAAAATGCTTTTCAATGTAATCGCAGGCATAGTTTACATTCCCGCTTAACACCTCTTTTAATTCATCCACCCACTCATAACCTTCCGGTTTATAAGCACCGATCAATGCATACATTGATAACAGGTTCATGCTGTTATAATGGCTTAAAGAGGACTCTTTTAAAATCCGTTCCCTTAACCAGTCATTGTAAATAATATGGTAACTTCCAATAAGACCAGCCAGATTAAAGGTCTTGGATGGAGCATAGAGAGCTACTGTCCTCTGCTTTGCATCCTCAGATACAGACTGGGTGGGAGTATGCTTATGGCCATTTAAGAGCAGATCAGACCATATCTCATCAGAAACTACATATACATCATGCTTCTTGTAGATCTTCATTGCCTTTTCGATCTCCCACTGCTCCCACACTCGGCCGGTAGGATTATGCGGACTGCAGAAGATTGCTGCATGGATATGGTTTTCCATGATCTTCTTCTCCATATCCTCAAAATCCATACGGTATACATTATTCTCATCCTTTACTAACGGGCTGTGGACAATGTGATAACCGTTGTTGGTAAGGCTGTTGGTAAAACCGATATAAGTGGGGGAATGTAAAAGTACACTGTCACCTTTAGAGCAAAGTACATTTAACGCACTGACTACACCGCCTAAAACACCATTTTCATACCCGATATGCTTTGGCTTTAGCCCTTCCACACCATTTCTGTTTTTATGCCACTGGATAATGGCGTCAAAATATTCCTCTCTTGGGGAAAAATAGCCATAAGTGGTATGCTTTGCTCTCTCAATAATGGCTTCCGGAATAGTATGTACAGCCGGAAAGTTCATATCTGCTACCCACATGGGGATAATGTCAAAACCTTCCTTCACCGTTCCCGGCCACTTGATCCAGTCAGCCTCAAATGGTTCCACTGCAATAGAATCTTTTCCTTTTCTGTCTAAAACTGTTGTAAAATCATATTTCATTGTGTTTTTATCCTTTCTGCTGCCCAGAGAAGTTTTGTCTGTAAGTCTATTACGCTGATACAAGATCTTGTTGCCCTGCAACAGATTACTGTATACATAATAGCATGAAGACGAATGGTTTACAAGCGGACCGGACAACTGGAAAAATGTTTATAATTCGCAAAAGAGGCATGGATCTCTCCACACCTCTTTGCCTGCAAAACCCTTTTTTATCACATTTAAAACAGCTTTCTGCCTTCTACATATTTTCCTGCTACTTCTCTCTCATCCCCCAGATAAATGATCCGCTCCAGCCTCTGTTTTACAGTCAGTGGCTGGGGATGTTTTAAGCGGCTGTCATCGCAGACCACTGCATCAAATTCATAACCCGGCTCAAAGCTTCCTACTTTTCCAAAGAAAGCCCCGCCGCCCTTAGATGCCATATAGAAAGCTTCCTCAATGGTCAGCGGCTTTAAAGAATCATCAAACAGTCTCCAGCGAAGCTTGGATACCTGAATGGACTGTGCCATAGCTGCAAACAGATTTTCACTTGTTCCGCCTGCTACATCACTTCCCAGTCCTATGTTCATTCCCTCTTCCAGATACCTGCGCACCGGAGCCACACCAGAGGAAAGATTGGTGTTGGAATCAGGGCAATGGGCAATAAATACGCCTTTTTCTTTCATACGGGCGATTTCTTCCTCGCCAGAATAAACACAATGAGCCATGACCGTATGGCACTCTCCCCCAAACAGGCCAAAATGATCATAGGCATCCCCATAAAATCCGGACCAGGGGCATAATTCCTTCACCCAGGCGATCTCTCCCTGATTTTCAGACAGGTGGGACTGCACAGGCAGACCAAAATCTCCCTGAACACCTTTTAACCGTTCCATCAGTTCATCGGTACAACTTGGTATAAACCGTGGTGTAAGGATCGTCCTTGTGTGGTCATAATTTTTATCAGCTGCTATTTTCAGCCACTCTCTGGTGGCTTCTTCTGATTCTTCTGCTGACAGCTCCCGCAGATAATCCGGGCTGTTGCGGTCCATATTTACCTTTCCGATCATAGTAGAAAGCCCGCTTTCTTCCATCAGATCCATAAGTAAGATCGTTGCCTCTTTATGGATCGTTGCAAAAATACACGCCCTTGTAGAAGCGCTTTTTCTCATCTGTTCTGCAAAAATGCCATATGCTTTTTTTGCATATTCCAGATCTTTGTATTTCGCTTCTTCCGGAAATGTATTGGTTTCCAGCCAGTCAAGAAGCTCCATATCCATTCCAAGACCCCTGAAGGAATACTGAGGCGCATGAACATGAAGATCTGTAAGTCCCGGGATAATAAGCTTATCGCCCACATCTTCTACCGGGATATCCTTCATATCTTCCGGAAGTTTAGAATAGATCCCATAAACCTTTCCATTTTCACAGACAAGATAACTCTGTTCGTTAATGCACAGTTCTTTGCTGTCTTTTGCGTATATAATATTTCCTTTTAAAGCAAATATATTATTTTCCATATGTTTCCTCCTTGACCCCAGAACCCCGGACATTTTTACCCTAATGTCATAAATGCATAGCGGAAAACGAATACTACTGCAATTACTGATGTAAGTACCTCTACCTCTTTCGCCTTGTTAGTGAAAACCTTTAACAGACAGTAAGTGATCAGACCCATTGCAATGCCATTTGCGATCGAATAGGTAAATGGCATAAATACAATCGTACAGAAGGATGCCACTGCATCTGTTGGCTCAGAAAAATCCACATCTTTGATATTTCCAAGCATCAGCACACCTACAAAGATCAGTGCCGGAGCAGTTGCTGCTGCAGGTACGATGCCAACTACTGGTGCAAACACAATGGCTGCCAGAAAAGCAACTGCTGTTACAAGACTGGTCATTCCTGTTCTTCCGCCTTCTGCAATACCTGCACTGGACTCTACAACCGTTGTAACTGTAGAAGTTCCCATTAATGCTCCTGCTGCTGTAGAGATAGCATCTGCCATTAACGCTTCCTGCATGTGGATGACTTCCCCATTTTCATCCACCAGACCAGACTGTCTTCCTGCTCCCATCAGCGTTCCCATAGAGTCAAACATATTTACCAGTGAAAAGCTAAGCACAAGCATGATAATAATAAATACAGCTTCTGTCACGCTCTTTCCTTCAAATAATCCGGCTATATCCAGCTTAAACAGAGATACTTCCCCAAAATCCCTGAATTTATTTGCCAGATTCAGATCAAAGGATGATAATTTTGTAACGCCTAAGGGAATACCTGCTAAAGTTGCTGCCACGATCCCTAAAAAGATAGAACCTTTTACTTTTCTTGCGTTTAAAACGCTGATCACGATCAGACCAAATAAAGCAACCAGTGCCCCGCAGATCAGTTCTGTATTCCCACCATTTCTCCACTGTGCAAAGTCTACCATACTTACCAGTGTAGCCGGATTGCTGACTACGATACCTGCATTTTTCAGTCCGATGATTGTAATAAAAAGCCCGATTCCCGGTGTGATCGCCATTTTAATAGATTCCGGTATGGCCCGGATGATCGCCTGGCGAAGGCCCACCACTGTGATCACAATAAACAACACACCTGATAAAAATACAATGGTCAGTGTCTGGTTATAGGTATAACCCATTCCTAAGACTACTGTGTATGCAAAAAATGCATTTAATCCCATTCCAGGTGCCTGTGCCAATGGTACTTTAGCATAAACAGCACAGAGAAAGGTTCCGATAAACGCACCGATACAAGTACCAATGAACACACCATTTGATACCTTTGCCGCCATTGCCACATCACCGGTGATCACAAATGGATCTGCTAAAATCTGTGGATTTAAGATCAGGATATAGGCAACTGTGATAAAGGTTGTAATGCCTGCCAATATCTCTGTACGCATGTTTGATCCACTCTGTGAAATCCCAAAAAATCTTCCGAAAAAACCTTCCCTTTTTTCCATAAAATAAAGCCTCACTTTCACATATTTCCTTCACTAACAGCCGTCTGCGTTCTGGTGTCCACTATACCCCCCTTTTTGCGATTTTTTCTGATCTTTCCAGCCTTTAAGCTTCCCCGTTGCTCAAAGTATTTCATGCGCTCATCTATACCTGCAGGCTTACAGAATCTGCAGCCCACAGTTTTTTCCAGATATCTGGCATTGTGTCCTCTCAGAGTCTTTCCTGCACCTGATCTTGCAGCTGATTTTCTGCCAGATGCATCTGACAAAAAATTTACTCACAAGATCAGACACAGAAAGATTTCGGGAGAACATTATAAAAGGAGCCGCGATATGTGCGGCTCCTTACTGGATCGATCTTCATCTGTCACCAAAACCGCACGCATTTATATACAACAAGTACTTACCTGCCATATACACTATGTAGTCAACTCTTTACGGTAGTTGGTAGAAACTCCGGACCCATCTCCGGGATATACATATGAAATCTGCTTTATGAAGTTATCTTTATTATAAGATTAAAAAAGTCTGGTGTCTATTGATAATAAGTATCGAAAATATTTTTTGTTTTTGTGTATATTATACAATAATTTTGTTGATAATTTACATTTTTTGTGCAATCGTTCATCTTTTGATGATCGAGCGCTACAGCCTCTAGATCTCAGCACTGTTATTTACTTTTTAGCTCTTAAACTCCCAAAAAGCCTTATTGTAAAATCCCCCGCCCCATGTTATAATCAATCTGTTGTCGCACCCTATTCTGGCAACAGAAAGGAGGCGGGAGAATGGCTATATTCATATCTTTTCTAGTGTCGGTCGCAGCAGAAGTAGTTGGCTACTACATATGCAAATGGCTAGACAGACATGATCGCGACAATTAGCCTAAAGCGGATTCTCAACCGCACAAAGAGAGATGAATCCCCAGCAGCTGCAACTGCTGGGGATTCTTTTTTGGCGGTCAAATGACACACCCATATCTTTTCTCGGCTACCAACATTATAACATATGCTAACCCCTAAATCAAGTATTCATCGTAATAAAAATGCCCCTGCCGCTAAAATACCGTTACAGCCACAGCACCTCTACCTTATCCCCTGCTTTTACCGGTCCGCTTCCTGCCGGTATCTCGATCAGGCAGTTACAGCCTACCATACTGCGCATCTGCCCATTGGCCTGCTGGTCTGGAAGCCATACTTCCTTTCCTTCTGCTTTTCCTCTTAAAAAGCGACGCCTTCTGCTGTTTTTTGAGAAACCGGTTACAGCGGTAAGAGTTTCCCGGCGCAGTTTCAGATCCGGATCGCCCATTTTTAATGACAGGATCTCACGTACAAACATTTCAAATGGGATTGCCGCAGAAAATGGATTGCCGGAAAGCCCTATAAACAAGACTCCGTCTTTTTCAGCTGCAAGGGTAGGCATTCCCGGTTTAATGGCAATACCGTGAAACAAGATCTCTGCCCCAATAGAAAGCAGCGCTTCTTCTGTCAGATCCTTCTGTCCTACGGAAACACCACCGGTGGTGATCACCAGTTCTGCCTGGTTTGCTGCTTCTTTTAATGCGTCTTCCATGATCTCCAGCTCATCTCCCACGGTCCGGCTCATCATTACCTGGGCGCCTAACTGGTGTAAACGTGCTTTCATGTATACAGTATTGGTATTATATATTTTTCCGGGAGTCAATGGTGTTCCCGGCTCTACTACCTCACTGCCTGAAGAAACCACTGCTGCTTTTACCCTCCTATAAACAGGCAGCTCCATAATGCCGTTTCCACTGGCAACAGCCAGAGCTGCTGCATCGATCTTTGTACCTTCGTGAAGCAATGTATGGCCTTTTTTATACTCTTCTCCTTTAAAACAGATGCTGCAGCCAGGTTCTACCTCTTTATAAATCTGAACCACATCTTCTCCTTCATCTGTATCTTCCTGACGAAGGACACAGTCTGCGCCCGCCGGGACCATTGCCCCTGTCATGATCCGGACTGCCTCTCCTGGTCTGACCTGCACATCCAGATGATCCCCTGCATAAATCTTTCCTGTAACCTTCAGCTTAACCGGGTTCTCTCCAGTGGCCCCTATGCTGTCCTTAGAGCACAAAGCATACCCATCCTGCGCAGAGCGGCTGAAGGGAGGCATATCAAGAAGTGCATACACATCTTCCGAAAGTACCAGCCCCAGGCAGTCCTCCAAAGTTTTTCTCTCTGTTTTTCCATGTGTTACATGATCCATAAGGATATTAAGTGCCTGTTCCAGACTGATTCTCATGATCATTCCTCCTGTGCTTGCTTAATGTTCTCTCGAAATCTTACTTAAAAAGTCCCGTATATGCGCGAAAAAGGGAGGGGAATTTTTCCTCTCCCTTTACATCTCACTTATATACACTCAAATATCTGCAACCGCAGACAAAAAACACATTTATAATAATTCCACTATCAAGCAGCATTTGCATCTGCTGATCAATTAACAGATCTCAGCTCCGGCTGGCATCTTCTTCTCCGGTACCATTAAGGACAGATTTCCCTCTGCATCTTCTGCACACAGGATCATGCCTTCGGATACGACTCCGGCTAATTTAGCAGGCTTTAAGTTGGTTACTACCATAACCTTCTTTCCTACCATTTCCTCTGGTGAATAATGAGCCTTGATGCCGCTTACGATCTGGCGGGTCTTAGTTCCGATCTTTACCTGGGAGCAGAGAAGTTTTTTGGACTTCGACACTGCTTCGCACTTAACGATCTCACCGATCTGGAACTGCAGTTTTGCAAAATCATCGTAGGTGATCTCAGCCTTTGGCTCTAAGTCGATGCCGTCATCCTCAGCTGCCTCTTCTGCCGGTTTTGCAGTTTCTGCTGCTGCAGCTGCATGCATTTCCTCTACTTTTGCCATAACTTCCTTAATATCCATACGGGCAAAAAGGATCTCAGGCTTGTCTGTTACCTTATTTCCTGAAGGATACAGACCAAAAGTATCCATTTCATCCAGCTCTCTCTTCTTTGTATTTAACTGGGCTAAGATCTTTTCAGAAGTCTCAGGCATAAATGCCTCTAACAGGGAAGCACCGATAGTAATAGCCTCTGTCAGGTTGTAAAGAACAGTTGCAAGACGGTCTTTCTTAGCCTCATCCTTTGCAAGAGTCCATGGAGTTGTCTCGTCAATGTACTTGTTGCATCTTCTGAAAATGCCGAAGATCTCTGTCATGGCATCTGCCACACGCAGCTGGGCCATTTTTGCGTCAACCTTCTTAACTTCATCTAATACAACAGCCTTTAAATCTTCATCAACAGCTTCTGCAGCGCCTTTGTTCTCTACAACACCGCCAAAGTACTTGTTGCTCATGGAAATAGTACGGTTTACAAGGTTTCCAAGGATATTTGCCAGGTCAGAGTTCATACGCTCTACCATCAGCTCCCAGGAGATAACGCCGTCATTTTCAAATGGCATTTCATGGAGCACAAAGTAACGCACTGCATCTACGCCGAAGAAATCTACCAGAGTATCTGCATAAAGAACATTTCCCTTGGATTTGCTCATCTTGCCATCACCCTGAAGCAGCCACGGATGACCAAATACCTGTTTTGGAAGGGGTACGCCTAAAGCCATCAGGAAGATCGGCCAGTAAATAGTATGGAAACGGATAATATCCTTACCGATCAGATGCAGGTCTGCAGGCCAGTATTTCTTAAACTGGTCAGTGCTGTTTCCATCGCAGTCATAGCCGATACCGGTAATATAGTTGGTCAGCGCATCCAGCCATACATAGGTAACATGCTTTGGATCGAAAGATACCGGAATACCCCAGTCAAAGGTAGTTCTAGATACACACAGATCCTGAAGTCCCGGAAGAAGGAAGTTGTTCATCATCTCATTCTTTCTGGAAACAGGCTGGATAAACTCAGGATGAGCGTTAATGTACTCGATCAGCTGAGGAGCATATTTACTCATACGGAAGAAATATGCCTCTTCCTTTGCCGGCTTAACCTCTCTGCCACAGTCAGGGCACTTTCCATCTACTAACTGAGATGGAGTCCAGAAAGACTCACATGGAGTACAGTAAAGTCCCTCATAAGCGCCTTTGTAAATATCGCCCTGGTCATAGAGCTTCTTAAAAATCTTCTGTACCTGTGCTTCATGGTCAGCATCTGTGGTGCGGATAAACTTATCATAGGAAGTGTTCATCAGATCCCAGATACGTCTGATCTCCCCTGCAGCCTTGTCCACAAACTCCTTTGGAGTAATGCCTGCAGCCTCTGCCTTCTCCTCGATCTTCTGTCCGTGTTCATCAGTACCTGTCTGGAAGAACACATCATAGCCCTGGGCTCTCTTATATCTTGCAATACTATCTGCCAGCACGATCTCATAGGTGTTGCCGATATGCGGCTTACCGGAAGCATATGCGATGGCAGTTGTAATATAATACGGCTTTTTCTTACAATCCTGACACATATTTAAATCCCTCTTTCCATCCCCCTTTTGGGGCATTCTAATGATGTAAGTATAAGCGTTTAGGCGGCTTTCGTCAAGACGCCCTATGCCACATACGTTGTAATTTTCCTACATATAATATATAATCATCTCAAAGAACACCGTCCACTGCACTCTGGCATCAGGATGGTCATTGTATCCCAAAAAGGAGATTTCTATGAAACAGCGAACACAAAAATATCTGCATGCCATCCTTGCACTGGTATTATCCCTGTGCCTTATTACCGGCTGCTCACTTTTTCCAAACTCCACACCGGAAGCAGAAAAAAATACGGTTTTGGAGACCACTGCAAAAGCCGCAGGCAACGGCTCTTTGGAAGATCCTACCGACCAGCCAGACAAAACAGCTCTTTTGGCGGCCCAAAAAGCCTTTGACCAGTTTACGGAAAACCTATTTAAGCAGGAAGCAGCCCAGTCCCTTCTCACTCTTCACTATACACTGGCAGACCCTGAAAGCTACGGCATCACAGATTATGACCGGACACTTGGAACTGCCCTGGCTGAAGACACACAAAGGGACATGGAAGATGCAAAACAGGTCAAAGCAGACCTTGATGCCATGGATACCCGCCTTTTATCCAAAGACCAGCTGCTTACCTATACCATTCTTTCTTCCTACATTAATACCCTTCTGTCCTCTGATGGATTAGAGCTGTATGACCAGCCTTTATCCACCACCCTTGGCATCCAGTCCCAGCTTCCCATTCTTTTATCTGAATATACCTTTTACAAAAAACAGGATATTGACGATTACCTGTCTCTTTTATCATCCATTGATACCTATTATGACTCACTCATTGCCTTTGAAACACAGCGGGCCCAGGCTGGTCTTGGCCTGTGTGATACAGTCATTGACAATATCATCCGTTCCTGCAATGCCTATCTCATTGACGCAGACCACAGCTTTTTGGCAGAAACCTTTGCTTCCCGCTTAAATACAATAGATGGTCTTTCTGACCAGGAAAAAGCTGATTATAAAGCAAAAAACAAAAAAGCCATTGACGAACATTTCGTTCCTGCCTATGAAAGGCTGATAACCGGTCTGGAAGGCTTAAAAGGAAAAGGGACCAATGACAAGGGGCTTTACTACTACCCGGAAGGCCGGAAATATTATGAATATCTGGTAAATGCCAGTACCGGAACTTCTTACAGTGATGTTCCTGCATTAAAACAGGCCATTAACAAGCAGATGGCAAAGGAACTGACCGCTGTAAACCAGCTGTTAAATGATGATCCGTCTTTAGGCGATAAACTGGATACTTCCACTTTTACCCTTACAAAACCCCAGGACATTTTAGAAGATCTGAAAGCCCAGTGCCAGACAGATTTCCCCCCTGTAAATGACTGTAACTATATTATCAAAACTGTACCTAAAACATTGGAAGGCTTTTTAAGTCCCGCCTTCTACCTGAAAGTGCCTATTGACCGGCCGGAGGATAATTCCATTTACATCAATAACAAAAGTACAGATTCCGATTCACTCTACACCACTATGGCACACGAAGGTTATCCGGGACATATGTACCAGACCCTTTATTTTAACCAGAAAAACACCTGTAACCTGCGGAATGTCCTTGATTTCCAGGGCTACACAGAAGGTTGGGGAACTTATGCGGAATATTATGCTTTTAATCTAAATAATGGCCTTGAAGAGAATATGGGACAGCTTCTGCAGCACAATTCCGCCTTTACACTTGCCCTTTATGCACTCCTTGATATTAATATCCACTACGAAGGCTGGAACATAGATCAGGTGGGTGAATATCTGAACATGTATTTCCAGCTGGAAGATCCATCTGTGATCTCATCTATTTACTATGAAGTGGTAGAAAACCCGGCCAATTATCTCTCCTACTATACCGGCTATCTGGAACTGTTAAACATGCAGGAAGAGGCAAAGCAGCAGCTTGGAAATAACTTCTCCCTGTTAGAATTTAACCGCTTTATCCTGGATATAGGACCAGCACCTTTTAGTGTGATCCGAAATTATTTTACACAGTGGCTGATACAAAATAGCAACAATAATTAGATTTATTAGATAATAATATTAATTATTGTTAAAATGTTGTTAATAAATTTAATATCATCTTTTTAATATTAAAATCATGTTAATTTTCTGATAATATTTTGACATAAGATGTCCGATGTAGTATTTTGATTACATCAGACATCTTATTATTTTGTTGCATTGAAATCATCTGCTGGCAGACAACTGAAAACATGCTCTGAAAGAGGTCGGAAATTGAGATTGGAGAGGGAACTATAAAAGATATTAAAAAGCTGCTGTCCTATGTCACAAAAGTAGAATATGCCATTATGATCGTTGCGTTTGTCGCCATGGTAGCTGCCTACTTTGTAGCAGTCGTCAACCGCAACTTTATCAAGGCTTCCATGCCATGGACTGAAGAGGTAGCCATGGACAGCATGATCTATATGGCACTGTTAGGAACAGAAGTAGGTCTTCGTGACGGCACACAGGTTGCTGTTACCGCTATTATTGAAAAGCTTCACGGAACCACAAAAAAAGTGGTCTCCATTGTTGAACAGATCGTATTAGAGATCTTTACCGCTGTTATGTTAAAGGCTGGCACCGCCTTATTTTTAAAACAGATCCAGACTGGTCAGACAACTCCAGTATTAAAGATCCCTATGTCTGCCATGTATTTCTCACTGGTACTTACCTTTGGACTGATCTTACTGATCCAGACTGTGATCCTCATAGAAAAGATCATAGATTTAAAGAATAAGGAGGCAGAAGCATGAGTGCAGGTATCATCCTTTTCGCAGCGTTTGCTGTATGTCTTATAGTAGGAGTTCCGGTTTCCATCTCCCTTGGAGTGGCTTCCCTTTGCTCCGTAGTATTCGGTGGTCTGTCCGCTTCCTCCACCGTTATCGCACAGCGTATCTTCGGCGGACTGCAGTCCACTTCCATTATGGCCATCGCTTTCTTCGTGCTTGCCGGAAATCTGATGACCAAAGGTGGTATCTCCCGCCGTATCGTAAATTTCGCCAACTGCCTGGTAGGCAATGTGCGCGGCGGAATGAGCCTGGCACTGGTTTTAGCCTGCGCATTCTTCGCAGCCTTATCCGGTTCCGCTCCTGCAACTGTTATTGCTATCGGTACCATGCTCTATAACGATATGGTAAAGCTTGGCTACCCAGGTGACCGTACAGCCGGACTGTTAGTTGTATCCGGTGGTCTTGGACCGATCATCCCCCCATCTATCATCCTTGGCGGTATCTACTCCGGTATGCTGACAGCAACAGAAAGTGCTGCCATCGCAGTTGTATGGGCTGCTATTGCCGGACTGTTCATCTACAAAGAACTGACTGTAAAAGAACTGGTCCCCATTTTAAAAGATTCCGCGAAAAGCTCTGCCATGATTTTATTCATCATCGCAGCTTCTACCGCTTTTTCCTGGGTATTTACCTTCTCAGGCGCTTCCCAGGCACTGGTAAACGCAGTTATCAGCATGCATTTAAATTCCGCGTTGTTCTGCTTCGTAGTTGCCATTATCCTGCTGATCTTCGGTACATTCATGGAAGGAACTGCTATCGCTGTTCTTTTAGTACCGGTCCTCTGGCCTATTGCCCAGAGTATGGGTATTGACGTGATCCACTTCGGCATGATCGTGTGCATCTCCAACGTAGTTGGTACCATGACACCTCCGGTTGCAGTAAACATCTTCTCCGCTTCTACCGTATCCGGCCTGAAAATGGGCGATATTGCAAAAGCAGAGATCCCATTCCTCATTGGATATGTGGCTGTATTCTTCTGCTGCGTATTCTCTGAAACCTTCTGTACATTTTTAATCTGATGAAAAGGGACTGACTGCCCTTTCTCATATTAGATACCTAACTTTTTTCTCTTGCTAAAATCCCCCAGGTTTTACCTGGGGGATTTTACATTGCTATTAATTGTCATTCATTTCTGCTCATATTGTTTATCCATGCCGCTTTGTTTCAGCTTTCCATCTGCCGCCCTAAAAATCCGCAGGCAGTGGCAGCCAGCTTCAGCTCCATTTCTCCAAACCGTGCTCTTGGCTCCCGGCTCATAATGGCTACTGCGCCAATGGCATCACCTTCACAGATAATAGGAGCTACCACCTGGGCAGTAATCCCCTCTAATTCTTCATCTACCAAACGGACAAAGCTTTTATCGTCTTTTCCTGCCTGAATAGTCTGACGTTCATTAATAACACGTTCCAGGCTCTGGCTGATAGCCTTTTGCAGCAGCTCTTTTCTGGCTCCCCCGGAAACAGCGATCACCTGGTCCCGGTCTGTGATGCACACGATCAGCCCAGTCGCCTGGGACATGGCTTCTGCATACTGCCCGGCAAAAGCAGCCAGCTCCACCATAGGGGAATATTTCTTTAAAATGATCTCCCCCTCACGGTCTGTAAATATCTCTAAAGGTGTTCCTTCCCGCAAACGCAATGTCCTTCGTATCTCCTTTGGGATCACCACACGTCCAAGGTCATCGATCCTTCTTACGATTCCTGTAGCTTTCATAACGTTTATTCCTCCTGCATACCACAAAACATCTCTGTTTCCATATTGTGTGTCTTATGGGTAGTATGTGGAAATGCGGGTAAAATATACACTGCTGCTTTCTATATTTACTTCCGTCCAGAAATTAAATTTTTATTTTTTATTACTTCACTTCTACCAGTTCGATCTTAAAGTTCAGCTCTTTTCCTGCCATTTCATGATTTGCATCAAAAGTAATGGTCTTTTCTGTTTTGTCAGTGACTTTTACAGGGAATGGCTGGCCCATCTGGTTGGTCAGATATACCTGCTGGCCTACAGTCAGATTCTCAGAGCCTGGAAGCTGCTCGATCTCCAATTCAAAGATAGCATCCGGGTTTGGCTGTCCGTATGCTTCTTCCGGCATCAGGTGGATATCCTTCACCTCTCCTGGTTCCATATCTGCCACTGCCGCGTCAAAGCCCTTGATCATCTGGCCTGCGCCGCATACGAATTCTAATGGCTCACCTCTGTCATAAGAAGAGTCAAACTGTGTTCCATCATTAAAAGTACCCTTATAATGGGTGCGGCATGTCTTTCCTACATTACGTCCTGTGATTTCCATGATATTGTCCTCCGTTGGGGTTGCGCTTATTTTTTTCTGCGCTCATTATATTTTAGCATACCATACTTCTACAGCTCTGTCAGTCTTTTTTCCTTTCTCTTTTCTGTCATCTTTCCCTCTTCCTCTTTTTTGTCAAATCAGCTATACTGATAAGGTAGGAGAAATCAAACTAGAAAGGGGATATATTTATGGTTATCTACAAAGCAAAAAACTATCAGGACTTAAGCCGCAAAGCTGCAAACATCATTTCTGCCCAGATCATCATGAAGCCGGACTGCGTATTGGGGTTAGCAACCGGTTCTTCACCTGTGGGCACCTACAAACAGCTGATCGAATGGTATAACAAAGGGGATCTGGACTTTTCCAAAGTCACCACCATTAACCTTGACGAATACAAGGGCCTTGGCCCGGATAATGACCAGAGTTACCGCTATTTTATGAACACCAACCTGTTTGATCATGTAGATATTGACAAATCCCACACCTTCGTTCCAGACGGCTTAGAGCCAGACCCGCAGAAAGCCTGCGCTGCCTATAATGAGATTATCCGCTCCCATGGCGGCATCGATCTGCAGCTTTTAGGCCTTGGACGAAATGGACATATTGGTTTTAACGAGCCCGGCGCAGCTTTTGAAAAAGAGACACACTGCGTAGATTTAACAGAAAGCACCATTGAAGCAAATAAGCGCTTCTTCGCCTCTGAAGATGATGTTCCAAAACAGGCCTATACCATGGGCATCAAAAACATCATGCAGGCAAAGAAGATCCTGCTTATTGCAGGGGGTGAAGAAAAAGCAGAAGCCTTAAAGAATTCTCTTTACGGCCCTATCACACCATCTGTTCCCGCATCCATTTTACAGCTGCATAATGATGTGACCGTGATCGCAGACGAAGCCGCATTAAGCCTTATTATGTAACCTGCAGACCCACTTAAAAAAGGATATTGTTGACTACGGTCCGAAAGCCACCGGTGCATATGACAGATGCGCATTTGGGAGAAAATCCTTTGTTCGTGGGCTTGCGCCGCCTATTGTCAGAACTGCGAACCAAACTCGCACGCTTTGCGTGCTCAAACAGTGGTTCTCCGTTCTGACACTATGCACGCCCACTCACGGATTTTCAAACAAATGCTTATTCTGTCATGTGTATCGGCGGCTTTCTACGTTATTGGCAATAAAAAATGTAGGAGCAAACCAATAAACAGTTTTCATGCAGGAGGGGGATCGTACTTAAGTACGGCATTTTTTATATGACATATCCAATACAGTAGAAAGGGCTCCTCCATGTATAATAAGCATTCGTTAGGCAATTGGGGACCTTTTGTGAGCATAGCGGACAGGGTGGAGGCATTGTTTGAACACGCGAAGCGTGTGAGTTTGCCGGAGCCCTGTCTAACTGGCGGCGGAACAAAAGATCCTAAATTGCCGTGAATGCGTTTATACATGGAGGATCCCTTTCGGACCCTATTGAACTAAATCCCAACATTTATCAAAAGAACCTTGCTTCCCCCAGTTGAATTTCCTTAAAAAATATGGTATTCTAGGCTTTAACAATTGTATCTATACTATTATAGCTATTTTTTTTTGCGTTGATACTTTGTCGCTTTAAACTGACGAATGTATTACTGGCATCCGGTGCTGTCGTCGGATAATATGTTTGTTTACTTATAGAATCCTGTAGAAATGAGAGAAAAACATGAACCATTCAGAAATATTACTTGAAATAAAAGATTTGTGTGTGGAATTCAAGACCATGGCCGGAACAGTACACGCAGTAGACCACTTAAGCTATACGCTCCACCGTGGTGAGAAGCTTGGCATCGTTGGGGAAAGCGGAAGTGGAAAAAGCGTGTCTTCCCTGGCCATGATGCAGCTGATCCCAAATCCTCCGGGCAAAGTCACAGGCGGACAGATCTTATATAATGGAAAGGATCTTGTAAAACTTTCTGAACGGGAAATGGAGAAGATCCGCGGAAATGAGATCTCCATGATCTTCCAGGAACCTATGACTTCTTTAAACCCTATCATCCGCTGTGGAAAGCAGATCGCAGAGTCTTTACAGCTTCACAGAGGAATGAAAAAGAAAGAAGCCATGGAAGAGGCCATTAAAATGATGCAGGCTGTTGGGATCGCCAATCCACAGGCCCGTGCTTATGAATATCCCCACCAGATGTCCGGCGGTATGCGCCAGCGTGTGATGATCGCCATGGCTTTGGCCTGTCAGCCGCAGATTCTGATCGCAGATGAGCCTACAACAGCTCTGGATGTGACTATCCAGGCACAGATCTTAGACCTGATCCGTGATCTGAACCAGAAAATGAATACCTCCGTTGTATTTATCACCCATGATCTGGGCGTAGTAAGTGAACTTTGTGATACCGTTATCGTTATGTATAACGGCCACATCGTAGAAAAAGCACCTGTAGCTGACATTTTCCGTGAACCTCTTCATCCTTATACACAGGGACTTTTAAGCGCTATCCCAAGGATCACCAAAGAGCGTAAACCATTATCCACCATTGAAGGCATGGTTCCAAACCCGGTAGAACGCATCAAAGGCTGCCGTTTCTGGCCAAGATGTCCAAAAGCCTGTGACCGTTGCCGTAAGGAAGAACCACCTGTATTTTCTGTTGGGGAAGACCGCCAGGTACGCTGCTGGCTCTATGCACAGGCAGATAATGGAAGTCAGGAGGCAGTGACCAATGGCTGATGAAAGCAAGAACAAAGACGTACTGGTCCACGCAGACCATGTAAAAGTATATTTTAAAGGAAAAGACAAAAAATCCGGCACAGTACGTGCCGTAGACGATATTTCATTTGATATTTTCGCAGGGGAGACCTTCGGCGTAGTTGGTGAGTCCGGCTGCGGAAAAAGTACCTTAGGACGCACCCTGATCCGCCTGATCCCCGCTACTGACGGCCACGTTTATCTGGACGGGGAAGATATTTCCGGTTTAAAGGGAAAAGCCTTAAAGCAGATGCGTAAGAAAGCCCAGATCATTTTCCAGGATCCTTCCGCATGCTTAAATCCAAGACGTACGGTGCGCCAGATCCTTATGGAACCTTTCCAGATCCACCATATGACAGGTTCCATGGACGTAGACGCAAGGATCGAGGAGCTGCTTCACTTAGTAGGTCTTGACACCTACCATTTAAGCCGTTATCCACACGAGCTTTCCGGCGGTCAGAAACAGCGTATCGGTATTGCAAGAGCACTGGCCTTAGAACCAAAGCTTATTATCTGCGATGAAGCAGTTTCTGCTCTTGACGTATCTGTCCAGGCACAGGTCTTAAACCTGCTCCAGGAATTAAAAGAACGTCTGGGACTGACCTATTTCTTCATCTCCCACAACTTAAACGTTGTTTACCAGGTCAG
The DNA here is from genome assembly GCA_025758065.1 of Lachnospiraceae bacterium. Classification (NCBI taxonomy): domain Bacteria; kingdom Bacillati; phylum Bacillota; class Clostridia; order Lachnospirales; family Lachnospiraceae; species Lachnospiraceae bacterium. The sequence continues at coordinate 1,410,030 of CP107199.1, read as the reverse complement.
TGACCGTGTAGGTGTTATGTATCTGGGAAAAATGGTGGAGATCGCCGCTTATGACCAGCTATATGAGAAACGTTATCATCCTTATACAGAGGCTCTTTTATCTGCTATTCCCCAGGTTGATGCAGATGACAGGACAGAACGCATCCACTTAACAGGTGAAGTTCCAAGTCCTTCTAACCCGCCTTCCGGCTGCCCGTTCCACACCCGCTGTCCGAAAGCCTGTGATATCTGCTCCAAAGAGATCCCACAGTTAAAAGAGATTGAAAAAGGTCATTTTGTGGCATGTCATTTATATCAGTAAATGAATTTTACCAGCACATAAAATATTGCTTTATCACAGCTTTTTAAAGCTGTATCAATAAGTACTAAATGTTCTCTCGGAATCTTTCTGTGCTTGATTTTGTGAGAAGATTTTTTGTCAGTTGTGCCCAAATTTCTGAGGCGTTGGCGTTGCGTCCGCCTCTGAAATTTGAGTGCGACTGGCGGAAAATCGGCCACAAAAGCAAGTGCAGGAAAGACTCCGAGAGGACATCTAAACAAGAGGAGGATTTAATTATGAAAAACAAAAAGCTCTTAGCCTTCGCCCTCTCCATGGCAGTTGCAGCAGGCTGCACGGCATGTGGCGGCGGACAGGCATCCACAGACACTTCTGCAGCAGGTTCATCTGGCAGCACCCAGGCAGAAAGCAGTTCCACCGGCGACAACACTGTTATCGTTGCCATGGGTTCCGGCTTCTCCACTCTGGATCCTGGTTATGTTTACGAAAAGTACCCACAGCTGATCGTAAATGCCTGCTATGAAAACCTGTTTAAGTTCTACGAAAACAATGGCACACCACAGCCTTGTCTGGCAGATACTTACGAGTTTTCTGAAGACGGCTTAACATTGACTGTCAAGTTAAAAGACGGCCTGACCTTTGCAAGTGGCAATAAGATCACATCTGCTGATGTTGCATTCAGCATCAACCGTACCAAGAACTTAAAGGGAAATCCTTCTTTCATCTGCGATACCATTGAAAGCATTGAAACTCCAGATGATGCTACTGTGATCTTCCACTTAAACCAGCCTGACAGTGCCATTCTCTCCAAGCTGACTTACAGTTCTCTGGCTATCCTTGACAGCGCTGTTGTAAAGGAAAATGGCGGTACTGATGCAGAAGATGCTTCTTCCACTGATACTGCACAGAGCTTCCTTGATAATGCAAGTGCAGGAAGCGGCATGTACATCCTGACCAGCTACACTCCCGATGAGGAAGTTGTTCTGGAAAAGAACCCGAATTACTGGGGTACTTCTACTAATGTAGACAAGTACATTTTAAAGATCCAGCCAGATGCAAATACCCAGATGATGACTTTATCTGCCGGAGATATTGATGTTGCATTAAACCTGACTGACGATACTTTAGAGGAACTGGGATCTGCTGAAAATGTTGAGATTGTAAACGGAACCACAAAGATGATCGGTTTCGTTATGATGAACATGAATGAAGAATACGGCGGACCTGTTTCCAATCCAGATGTGCAGAAAGCCATCCGCAAGGCTTTAGATTACTCCGGAATCCGCATGATCTGCGGTGACGGCACCTTAACTCCATATTCTATCATTCAGGACGGATTTATGGGAAGCAAGGGAACACGCCCAGATGACTACACTAACATCGAAGAAGCAAAGCAGCTGTTAGCTGACGCCGGTTATCCGGACGGCTTTGACGTAGATATGACTGTTTCTGACCTGGATATGGAAGGCATCCTTTTAACTGACCTGGCCCAGAAGGTAAAAGATGACTTATCCCAGATCGGCATTAATGTAAATATCACAACAGAAGCATGGGCAGCAGGCTACGGCGATGCTTACAGAAACGGAACTCTTGGCTTTACTGTTATGTACTGGGGCGTAGATTACAGCGATCCTAACGTACAGCTGGAATTCCTTCCAGGCGGTACTGTAGGACTAAGAGGCGGATGGACTGCTGAAATGAACCCGGAACTGGCTGCAATGTCCCAGGAAGCAATGGAAGCAACTGACAATGATGCCCGCACCCAGGTTCTGGAAAATATCCAGGATGCAATGTATGAGGATGGTCCGTTCATCGTGATCGCACAGGCTCCTGCTCATATTGCCCACAGCACCAGATTAGATGGCGTAGATATCTTTGATTCCTATACCATTGATCTGACTGCAATAAACGTAAAGTAAAATAACGCAGAGAAAGGTACCAGATCCAAATGGGAGAGTTGAAATTTATTGGAAAACGTGTGGTTTATCTGGCAGTTATGCTGTTCGGCGTTGCCACCCTGGTGTTCATCCTTACAAAGATGATACCTGGCGACCCGGTAGTTGCAAACCTGAGCCAGAGAGCTTTAAATGATCCTGAGATCGTAGCGGCCTACCGTGCAAAGCACGGTCTGGACCGTCCGCTCATTGTGCAGTATATCTATTACATCCGTGATCTTCTGCACTTTGACCTGGGAACCTCTATCCGAACCAGCCGTCCGGTACTGGACGATCTGGCAAGATGCTATCCCGCTACTCTGGAACTGGCCCTGTTTTCCATCGTGATTGCTTCTGTTTTCGGCATCCTGTTTGGTATCATTTCCGCCATCCGCCGCAACAGTATCTTAGATCAGATCGTCCGGGCCATTTCCGTAACCGGCGTCAGCATTCCGGCTTTCTGGTTTGCGCTGCTGATGCTGTATTTCTTCTACTATAAGTTAAAAATATTCCCGGGACCGGGCCGTTTAAGCAATTCTTTCTCTGCCCCGGCCTCCGTTACGGGAATGTATGTGATCGACAGTCTGATCGAGGGAAATCCGGCAAAAGCCATGGATGCCATCCGTCACCTGATCCTTCCAAGTATTGTTCTGGCTGCCTTTACCATGGGCCTGATCACCAGAACCACCCGTTCTAACCTGTTAGATGCCTTATCTACTGACTATGTCCGCACAGCAAAGGCAAAAGGCTTAAACAGTCTCTGCCTGATCTTAAAACATGCACTTGGAAATGCACTGATCCCGGTTATGACCGTTATTGGACTGGGACTTGGAAACCTTCTTGGCGGTATGGTATTAGTAGAAACCATTTTCAAATGGCCGGGAGTAGGCCAGTTTGCCTACGAATCCGTCATGGCAGCTGACTATCCGGCGATCATCGGCGTGGCACTGCTGATCGCATTAAACTATATGATCATCAATACAGTGGTCGATATCCTCTACGGCATTATCGACCCAAGAGTGAGGTGCAATTAACCATGATCCATTCCCTGAAAAAATTATTAAAATCCAATTACCTGTTTACACTGGGTATTTTGATCTGTCTTGGATGGATCTTAGCAGCTGTTTTAGCACCTGCTATTGCTCCTTACGACCCAATCACACAGGATCTGTCCATGCGTTTAAAGGCACCTTCTGCCATCCACTGGTTCGGCACAGATAACTTTGGACGTGACATTTTCAGCCGTGTGATCTACGGCGGACGTTATTCTCTTCTTGCAGGGTGTCTCTCCGTTATCATTGCAGGCATTATCGGCACCTTTTACGGCGCACTGGCCGGTTACGCAGGCGGCTGGCTGGATAATGTGATGATGCGTTTTTCCGAAATGATCCTGTCTTTCCCATCCTTGATCCTGGCAATGATCATCAACGCAGTTATGGGCTCCAACCTGTTCAACACCATGTTTGCCCTTGTCATTGTTTCATGGCCTACTTACGCACGCCTGATGCGAAGCGTTGTTCTAAGCGTAAAGGAAAATGAATACGTGAATGCAGCGGAGGCCCTTGGTGCTTCCCGCATGCGTATCCTTTTAAAAGAGATCATCCCAAACAGCGTCAGCTCCGTATTGATCATGGCTACCACAGATATCGGAAACAAGATACTGATGTTCTCTACTTTAAGCTTCTTGGGACTTGGTTCCGCCCCGCCAACACCGGAATGGGGAATGATGGTTTCTGACGGCGTAGATTACTTCAATAAATTCTGGGTTGCCGGTTTTCCGGGACTTGCCATTTTCACCATGGCGGTAGGTGCCAATTTCATTGGCGATGGTTTAAGAGACCTGTTAGATCCGAAACTGAGAACACAATTTTAATGGCAAACTTTCTCATCTGTCTTGCATGCAGATACGCAAAAAGCAAGGTTGCCTGACAACACTATCATAGTACAGTATTATGGCGCCGGAAGGCTGGTTTTCAGCCCCGGCGCCATGAATTTATAAAAGTTATAAAGGAGAATATTTATCATGAATGAAGCAAGAGCAAACCGCATTCTGGCTGCCTTAAAAGAACAGGGCGTAGATCAGATGCTCATTACCGATCCAATGTCTATCTGCTACCTTACAGGGATTTCCATGGCTCCTATTGAGCGTTTTTATGCACTTCTGTTAAAGGCTGACGGACATCATTACTATTTCTTAAACCACCTTTTCAATGTCCCCGGTGATGTAGGTGTTGAAAAAGTATGGTATTCCGACACAGATCCGGTACCGGAGATCGTTGCCGCCCATCTGGATAAAAATGCTGTTCTCGGCGTAGACAAGGACTTAAAAGCACGCTTCCTTCTGCCTCTTATGGAAATGAAAGCTGCTGCCGGCTTCGTAAACGGCTCTCTGGCTGTTGATATCACCAGAGGTGTAAAAGATACCGAAGAACAGGAAAAAATGCGTATCTCCTCTGCTATTAACGACAAAGCCATGGCTAAATTCAAGGATCTGATCCATGAAGGCATATCTGAAAAAGAAGTAGCTGACCAGATGCTTCAGATCTACCTGGATCTGGGCGCAGATGGCTATTCCTTTGAACCATTAGTTGCCTTTGGCGCAAATGCTGCTGACCCACACCATTCTCCCGACGATACTGTTGTAAAGCCTGGAGACTGCGTTCTTTTTGACGTAGGCTGCATAAAAGACGGCTACTGCTCTGACATGACCCGTACCTTCTATTTCAAAACTGTAAGCGATGCCCACAGAAAAGTATATGAGACCGCCAAAGTAGCTAACGAGACTGCTATCTCAAAGATCCGCCCGGGCGTACCCTTATGCCAGCTTGATGCTGCTGCCAGAGACCTGATCTCGGCCGAAGGATGGGGACCAAACTTCAATCACCGCCTTGGACATTTTATCGGCCTTTCCGAGCATGAATTCGGTGATGTTTCCTCTGCAAACACCTGGCAGGCAAAACCAGGAATGATCTTCTCCATCGAACCAGGCATCTACTTAACCGGTGATACCGGCGTCCGCGTAGAAGATCTGGTGCTGGTAACAGAAAATGGTGTAGAAGTATTAAACCATTATCCCAAGGAACTGCAGATCATCGGATAAAATTTAGGATTTAGTTCAATAGGGTCCGAAAGGGCTCCTCCATGTATAAACGCATTCACGGCAATTTTGTCCATTTTGCTCCGCCGCCGATTAGTCAGGTCTCCGGCAAACTCGCTCACTACGTTCGCTCAAACAGTGCCTCCAACCTGCCAGCTATGCTCACAAAATGAACAAAATTGCCTACCGAATGCTTATTATACATGGAGGAGCCCTTTCTACTGTATTGGATATGTCACATAAAAAATGCCGTACTTAAGTACAATCCCCCTCCTACATGAAAACTGTTTATTGGTTTGCTCCTACATTTTTTATTGCCAATAACGTAGAAAGCCGCCGGTGTACATGACAGAATAAGCATTTGTTGAAAATCCGTGAGCGGGCGCGCATAGCGTCAGAACGGAGAACCACTGTTTGAGCACGCAACGCGTGCGAGTTTGGTTCGCAGTTCTGACAATAGGCGGCGCAAGCCCACGAACAAAGGATTTTCATTCAAATGCGCATCTGTCATGTACACCGGCGGCTTTCGGACCCTTCGGAAATCTTTCGGACCTTAGTTGATTAAATCCCAATATTCTTTTATAAAATATGTACTCTCTACATCTATCTTCTAGTCATAAGCCATTGATAATAACTGATCAGCCACTGATAATTATTATAATAAGAAATACATGCAATTACTGTCAATGCTGCAAGAATACCTGTTTTTACAGCCTTATTACCGATCCGTCCCAGTATCCGGATCAAAATGTAAAGGTCTACACAACCGATCAATACCAGCTGATACATAAAGGTCCTGAAACTGGAGCCAAACAATGTTGCTGAAAATCCCATCATAATACGTGACATGGCCCCGATAAATAATGTCCACAGGATACCGGCTGCTTCCCATTTATCATCAAATATATTCCAGACCGCAGCTACCACCAATAATGTGATCACGATCAAAACTGCAAAAGATACCATACTTCCATCTGTATCCGGAAGCCCCCATGAAAAGTCATGATACATGATAAAAAATTCATAATCCGTACACATTTCAAAAATCTGAAAAAGTACCAGTGCTGTCGCCGGGATCAGTGCTTTTAACTTTTTTCCCTGCATCACGATTGCTGCGATAAACAATAAGACACACAGTATCATAAATACCTGTACCGGCTGAAAATAAATATTTGCGGCAGTTGCTGTAATACCTTCTGTTATCTTATTTGCTGCTGTCCATTTTTCATATCCCGGAACAGAAAACGTACCACCAACAGAACCACTTCTGATCCGATGACCAGGTGCCGTCATTAAAACAATCAGTCCAGCCACATCTTCTGCTAAAAATAATGCTGCCGGAATATTTACTTTCTTATCATGTGTCATAAAATACCAGAAAAGATAACCGCATAACATACCGCCTAAAACGCAGGCTGACTGCTCCTGGTTGCTGGCATACAGCACACCCAAAATGCCACCCAAAGCAGCAATGATCTTTACCCAAGACTTTCTGCCTGCATTTTCTGTAAAATACACTACTGCAGCCAGACACATGAGACTTCCGATGCAGGTATAAACATAGTTGGTATTAGTAAGAATAAAACCAGCTGACAGCAGATAGCTTACCGGAAAGCACATAACCAGCAGACAGCCCAGATAAGGCGCTTCTGTTTTCAGGGTTTTATTGCTGCCCCCCCCCATGTTTTACTTGCTGCTGAAACAACATAGGCAGCTAGCCAGACTCCAATGGTATATAATACCACATCCACTGCCATCCACATCTCAAACGGCCACTGTCCCATAAATGCACCTAACGGATCTGTAAACCATTTTCCATTTACCGATGTAAACATATATTTAATGTATTCCTGATGATTCATGGTCAGCATGCGTTCCTGAGCTACCACATCATCGGAATAGATAAACATTTTTGTCCGCAGCATATACTGTGTGATCACAAATAACACCATGATCACACCAGATATGCTCCAGGTTTTCTTATTTTCCTTTGTTTCCATTATCCATCCTCCATTTTCAGTTTCTGCCGATAAATTTATAAAATGCCACTGCCAAGTATACTACACCCAAATAAAACTTACAATCACAGGCTCATCCATAAATATTGATTTTCCGCCCTATTTCAAGTAAAATCAAGCTAGAGTTAGAGCATACCTTGTTTATGTACTCTCGGAATCTTTCACTTTAGGAGGACACACCATGACAAACCCAAAAGCCACACTCCATATGGCAAATGGAGCTGACATCGTAATAGAACTGCTGCCTGAGGCAGCGCCAAATACGGTAAACAGCTTTATCTATGCTGCTTCCCACGGATACTTAGACCATCACGCCATTGAGCGGATTGTTCCAGGAAACTGGGTAGATGTAAGCTATACAGCCTTCGGCCACAAGGAACTGCAATACCTGATTCCCAATGAATTTACTCTTCATCCAGAAATTACACCTCTTGATTCCCATCCAGGCTGTGTCTGCATGGGCGGATATGGAGAAGCAGGACTGGCAAGCTGTGAATTTTTCTTTCCTCTCCGGGACTGCCCGGACCACAAAGGCACTTATCCCGTATTCGGAAAAGTCCTTTCCGGCATGGATGAGATCCGCCGGATCGCGACAGTCAAGACCGTTCCCGTAGATTTCCCGATTCCAGGAGTAGAAGTAAACAAGCCGGTAGAGCCGCAAATCATTGATACAGTAGAATTAGAGCTTTACGGCGAGACTTATCCAGAGCCGGTACGGGTAGAGAATCCGAGACTGCCAAAATGCTGGCCAAAGCTGTGAGATTTTTGAAAAACATGAAAAATTCAAGAAATTAGAAAGGTCAGGAAAATTTCAAAACATAAAAAATATGAACTGCCAGGCTGAGAGAAGGAATAGCCTGGCAGTTCATATTTTTTTATTCTATATTGCACTTCCTGCCAAAGAACCGTACTCAGACATATACGGTTCTTTTTATTAATGCCTTTACTAATGCATCAGCAGATTTGGAAGTGTCATGGAAAATGCCGGAACGTAGGTAACTAATAATAGTGCAACCACCATTACTATATAGAATGGAAGCAGCGCTTTCGTAACTCTTTCAACTGAAATATCTCCAACTGCACAACCGGCAAACAAGGTAGTTCCAACCGGTGGTGTCAAAGATCCAACAGCCAGGTTCATCATGATCACAATACCAAACTGGACCGGATCCATTCCAAGTGCCTTGATAACAGGCAGAAGAATCGGAGTTACGATCAGGATCAGTGGAGCAACGTCCATGAAGCAGCCCAAAACTAACAGCAGAATGTTGATCAGGATCAGGACTACATACTTATTATCAGAAACAGTCAAAAGCATCTGTGTAATCTTTGCCGGAACCTGCATCAGGCTCATGAGATAGCAAAATGCATTTGCAGCAGCAATGATACTTAAGATCATAGCCAGAGTTCCTAATGATCTCTTTACAATTCTCCAGATATCATTTACCTTGATGCTCTTATAAACAAATACAGTAATGATCAGCGCATAAACACAAGCGATGGCAGCACTCTCTGTTGTTGTAAAGATACCCGTACAAACACCTAAAAGAATGATAACAATGGTCATAACTCCCAGGAAACCATCACTGACGATCTTTAAAGACTCACGGACTGTATATTTCGATCCTCTTGGATAACCTCTCTTCTTGGTAATACGTGCTACCAGGATACACATTGCAGCACATACGATAAGTCCAGGTCCAATACCTGCCAGGAACAGTTTTCCTGTAGAAAGACCGCCTGCAGCCATACCATAGATAATCATGTTATGACTTGGAGGAATGATCAGTGCCTGTGTAGCTGTTGCTACTGTGGTTGCAACAGAGAAATCTTTGTCGTAACCGCTTTTTGTCATCATACCGATCTCGATCGGTCCTAAAGAAGATACATCCGCTGTAGGAGAACCGGAAATACCGCCGAAAAAGGTTGAAGCGATAACGTTTACATATGCAAGACCACCGCGGAAACGGCCTACCATAACATTAGCCACCTCTACCAGTCGGTCTGAAATACCGCCTTCTGCCATAATATCACCGGCAAAAATAAAAAACGGAATCGCTAAAAAGGAGAATGACTGTACACCGTCACCCAGACGCAGGAACACAGATGATACGTACTTCGGTCCCAGATAAAGAGCCGTAAGAACACAAGCACCCAGCATACTGAATGTTACAGGTACACGCATAACCATAAAGATCATGAAGGTCGCAAACAATATGATCATGGCTATTGTATTTGTATCCATAGTTTTTATCCCTCTTTTCTATCACTTAAGTGTGCTGATCTTAGTTATCATGTTTTGGATCCAGAAAATCATCTGTAGATTTTGTATGGAACATACCAAAAGATTTGGCAATGACCATGATCAGACATAAGAGCCCGCTGATAACTGTAATCATATACAGATATTTTCTTGGAAAACCTGTAATCGTAAACTTGGAATTCGTTTTTTCCATAAGGAATGCCCCATAACGAATCATGCAAAGGGACACAATCAGCAGCACTAAATTACTGAAATGGATCAGAAATACTTTTACTTTCTTTGGGAAATACTTTGCAAATACTTCAATACGGATATGTAAGTCATCTTTTATACCCACTGGAAGCAGCATGAACATCATGATGTCAAGGAGGATCAGCATGACCTCCTCGCACCACTTGATGTTACTTCCAAGAGCACGGCTAATGACCTGCGCTGTTACTGTACACACCATAAATATCAGAACAAGACGACAGAACGCTTCTACAATGGCATATACAAATCCGATGGCATTTTCAATTTTTTCTTTCATCGCCTATACCCTCTTCCAATCTTTGATACAGCCTATTATTTTCCTAAAGCTTCATTGATAGCGTCTAACAGATCGCCGTATTTTGCAGAATACTCTTCATAAACAGGAGCCATAGCTTCTCTGAAGGAATCTAATGTTGCATCATCTGGCTCTACGATGGTTGCACCTTTATCCTTTAAGGTCTGAATGGATTCAGCTACAGAATCATCCCAGATCTCTCTGTCATATGCAGTTGCATCTGCCATAGCCTCATTTACGATCTCTTTGTCTTCATCGCTGAGGGAATCCCACAGATCCAGATTCATGCAGATAACATCCATGGTAGTTACGTGATTGTCCATCAGTACATATGGAGCAACTTCATATAAGCTGTCAGAAAGGATGATGTTAGGATTGTTCTCACCGCCCTTGCATACGCCAGTCTGCAGTGCGCTGTACACTTCGTTTGCAGATACATTTACAGGATTTCCGCCTAAGCAGCTTACCATAGAGTTCATCAGCTGGTTGTTCTGAACACGGATAGCAAGTCCCTTGAAATCATCCAGACTGTCAACTTCTGTAGTTGTATAGAAGCAGCGGCTTCCATTATCTGTGAAACCGATTCCCTGGATGCTGTAGTCATTCAGACCATTCTTAACGGTGGTTCCAACTTCACCTTCCAAAACTTTCCACATCTCTGTATTGTTCTTAAACAGAAATGGCAGTAAAAATACCTGGGTATCTTCATATAATCCGCTTAATGTACCAAGGGATAATTTTGCTACATCAACGGTTCCTGCCTGAAGCTGTTCCATATAAGAAACTTCATCACCCAGGATAGAAGATTCATATACGTCAATGGCAATACGTCCGTTGCTCTTCTCATAAACTTCATCAGCAAACTTGACCAGAGCCTTTGTGGTTGGATAATCCTTTGCAGCATCTGTAGCCAGTTTCCAGGTCATTTCAGAACCTGTTTTCTGCGCATCACTTCCAGCTGTTTCTGTGCTTTCCCCTGCTACTGTACTATCTGCCTCTTTTGCACTTTCAGGTGCCTTTGTATCTGCTGTCTGTGAACCGCCACATGCGGTAAGTCCCATAACCATAGATGCTGCCAGAGCAGCTGCTAACATTTTTTTCATTTTTGCCATCCTCCTGTATACATTATTTATTTAATTCTTTTAATATAGTTTCTCTTAACTCATCTGCCATCTTCTGATATTCTGCTTCGGTCAGCTCTTTCTTTCCCTGTGTATCATCAAATGGATTTCCCCAGTCCGGACCATCTTTATATTTAGGAACAACATGTACATGTACATGAGGTACCAGATCTCCAAATGTTGCATAATTGATCTTATCTGGATGGTACAGTTCAAAGATCGCTTTGGCTGTAGCTGCCAGTTCTTCAAAGTATCCGTCTCTCTGTTCTTTGGTCATCTGGAAATATTCTGTCTTATGTTCATTCAGCTTTACAACGCATCTTCCCAAATATTTCTGATTTCTGTTTAAGTAGATCGTAGAATAATTTAACTTACAGATCTCGATCATCAAGCTCTTTCTCTTTTCTCCATCCTCACAATAGAAACATTCGCTCATAACCTGACTCCTTTTTATTTTATATTGTCAACATTGTCAACATTTATTTACATCGTTAAGTATACATATCTTTCCATATGTTGTCAATATTAATGTCAACTTTTTTATATTTTTAACTCTTTTTTATCATCTTGCTTACAAATCAACCTGCTTTTTCGCCTGGAATCCCCTCTGTTTTTCACAGGTTTTCCCCATTTAAAAGAAAAATTATGGTCATTTTGTCTGTTTTGTTTCTTATATATATGTTTTTATATGTTCACAATGTTTTTAATAATTTGTTGATTATTTTGTTGACTTTTTATTCAAACATATGTATACTAGCAAATGTAAAATTTCTACTGACATCTCAATAAATAAACACACACATTTATAAGGAGGACGTATCATGGCAATCACAAATGGTTTTGAAATGGTCTATAACAGACGCCTTATCTTCGGAGAAAATAAGGTTGCAGAAATCCCAGGTATCTTAAACTGGTACAATAAAAAGAAGGTACTTTTCGTAACCTTCAGCGCTGACTTTGATGCATTTAAGAAAATTTCTTCTCTTTTAACAGATGCAGGTCTGGCAGTTGTTCCTTATGAAGTAAAAAGCGAACCAACTCTTCAGATTATCGATCATGGCCGCGATATTTATGTAGCAGAAGGCTGTGACTGTACCATCGCTTTAGGCGGCGGAAGCGTTGTTGATGCTGCAAAAGTAATCGGTATGCTGGCTGTCAACGGCGGCGAGACAGAGGATTATCAAATGAGGGGCCGTGCTGTTACTGTTGAACCGCCTCTGTTCATTGCTATCCCAACTACATCTGGAACTGGTGCAGAAGCTACCAAGACCAGCGTTGTTATCAACAATAACAATCATTTAAAGAAGAGCCTGTATCATAACACTATGATCGCTGACGTAGTTGTTCTGGATCCAAGCCTGACTCTGGCTCTTCCGCCACGCATCACTGCTGCTACTGGAATGGACGCTTTAAGCCATGCCATCGAATCTTATGTTTCCTTAAACGCAACGCCAATTACCGAAATGTATGGTTTAAAGGCTATTGAACTGGTAAATAAATATCTGGAAGAAGCATACCGTAATCCTGATAACCTGGAAGCAAGAGCAGGAATGATGTTGGCAAGCTACTTTGGCGGAGTTGCTATTACTGCAGGTATCGGTATTGCTCATATCATGGCTCAGCCTTTAGGCGGCGAGTACGGCATTCCTCACGGTGATGCATGCTCCATTTTCCTGCCAGGTTCCATTATGTTAAACCAGGAATATGCCGAAAAGAAATATGTAGACATTGCCAAAGCATTTGGCGTTTATAAAGAAGATGCTTCTGATAAAGAAAATGTTCAGGCACTTTTAGATAAGATCACTGCCCTGCAGAAAGCCATCGATGCTCCGCGTTGCTTAAAGGGTTATATGAAAGAAGAGCCAAGCATGGATTATCTTATTGATGTAATCAAGAGAACTACCGGACATATCACCTGCAATCCACGCCCATTAAACGAAGAACTGATGAAAGCAGCTTATGATCTGGCAATGAAGGATTGACGTTTTTTTAACATGAATTGCAGGAATGGATCTGGCATGTTAAAATATTAAATATATACATGATCCATAGCGGACAGCCCGCAATTAACAAACAATATAGTTAGGTACAATATGAGTAAAGAAAAATTTCGCTATTCTATGATTTATGATGACATCAAAAAGGATATCCTTGAGGATGTCTATGCAGTAGGAAGCTTACTCCCTACAGAGCAGGTCCTTTCCGAAAAATATGATGTCAACCGCAGCACGTTGCGAAAAGCTATGCAGATGCTGGCTGATGAAGGACTGATTGAAAAGTGCCCGGGTAAAGGCACAGTTGTCCTCAGCAGTGTTCCTGCTGCTGCAGAGCCCCCAAAAGTCACCACCAACAAAAACATCGGGTTTTTCCTTCCAAAAGAAAATATCATAACAGAGCCCTTTTATTCTTCTCTGTTTAATATACTGGAACGGGATTTCCAGAAAAACGGCTGCTCCCTGATCTACACCACGCTGGATTCTTCCGATAATATTGCTGAAAAGACAGCTGCTCTTGGACTTTCTGGTATTGTTTTTGTAAGCAACGTTTCCCAAAAACATATCGAGTACGCTGTTAGTCAGAACATTCCCTGCGTTTTAGTCAACAGTTATTCTGACAAACTTCCCTCAATCTTATCCGACAACCGCAGGGGTGCTTACCTTGCAGGCCGCTACCTCATCACAAATGGACACAAAAATGTTGCTATCTTAGCCGGTGTGCGCAGCTATCTCAGCAACCAGGAACGTTTATCCGGTTTCCTTCAAGCATTTCAGGAAGAAGGACTTACTATTCATCCGGAACTGATCCTGGAAACAGGCTCCTGGCTTTATGATGCAGCGGAAAAAGTATGCTTTGATTTCTTCAGCACTTATAAAGGCGAAATGCCTACTGCCCTGTTTGCATTTAATGACCGCCTTGCAACAGGAGCCATCAATGCCATCTGTAAAACTGGTCTTACCGTACCAGGCGATGTAAGTGTCATCGGATATGATAATCTGGGCTATTACAACATTATCAGCCCGCGGATCTCCACGGTAGAAACACATATTGAAGCCATTTCCGAATCTACTGTCATGCATATGATCTGGCAGTTAAACAATGGCAATTGTCTTCCTGTAAAGATACTCACCCCAGTAGAAATAGTACCAGGCGAAACCGTTCGTTCTTTACTTTCTTAAACAGATCAGTAAAACCGCCCAAAGTTCTTTTTAAGCTTTGGACGGTTTTTATTTATGATTCTATATTCTTTTCTCTGCAGATTCCACCGGCTCCCCAGGATACTCGATCACATAAAACTCATATCCATTGATCACCCTGGTAGTGCCATACACGTCTTTACGTTTAAAACCTTTCCCATAATTAGCATGTACATGGCCATGAAGAAAGTATTTTGGATGATATTTATCCATCAGTTTCAGAAAAGCCTTAAATCCCCGGTGTGGGAGATCTTCCATATCATTCAGCTTATAGGCCGGCGCATGGGTTACAAGTATATCAAATCCCTTATGCCACCACAATTTCCACCACAGTTTCCGGATACGTGCCCTCATTCTCCATTCTGTATACTGGTTTGATGCCCCTGGTATATATTCCATGGAACCTCCCAGCCCCAGAATACGCACACCCTTGTATACATAAATATTATCTTCAATACAGATACAGCCTTCCGGCGGTTTTTGCTCATATTTTCCGTCATGATTGCCCTTTACATACAAAAGAGGGGCATGGCACAATGTAGCAAAAAATGTAAGATATTCCGGAGGCAGATCACCGCAGGAAATGATCAGATCAATATCCTTCATCCGTTCCGGATCATAATACTCATATAAAAGCTTTGATTCCTGATCTGCAAATATCATTATATTCATTTATCATTCTCCGTCTCTGCCTGTCCGGCCGTCTTGATTCCCTGAAGCTGCATCAGTTCCTGTGCACGCTCATTCATCTCTTCAATCTCTGGAATATAGCCAACCACATTCTGGGCAAGCCAGTTCATGGTGATGATCTCCTCAGCCTTTAAGCTTTTTCCCTGGGTGCATTTAGCCCTTCCATCCTGTGCATAGATCAGGCCATCAAATGGATGAAAGCTTCCTGCTCGGATGGAGTTTTTCAAAAATTCGATCAGTCTTCTGGTGCCATTCGGGATATTTTCAGAACATATTACATCGATCACATCTGCTGACATTCCCCACCAGTAGTTAACCGCCTTTTTCCCTTTCATGGACTCAATCTCTTCTGTGCTCTTAAAAGCGAGACGGATGATCTGTTCATAAAACTTCCCCCAGTGCCATACCGGCATAGCAAGGTTTTTAATAGTCCCGTCTTCTTTTTTCAGATAAAGACCATACTCTCTGGACGGGTGATCCGGATTGATCATGTCATGACCGGAAATATATCTGATCCCTTTATCATGCAAAATGTCCTCTGTATGCTTCTCTTTCTTTCTTCTGGCCCATTCCAGATGAACCTCTACATAAGGATTGACCATTCTGGCTCCCAATGCAAATGCATTGATATCCGCTAACATTCCATATGTAGGCTGTTCTGCTATATATCCCAGCTTGTCTTCTCTTGAAAGTGCAGCTGCAATAGCTCCCATAAGGAATTTTGCTTCATACATCCTTGCATAGTAATTGCACACAGAAGAATAGGACATATTAATAGAACAGTTATAAAATTTAATATCCGGATAAAAAGCCGCTGAACGTACACTCTGGTTCAGCATTCTGGATGTAATGGTAAAAATAATGGTGCAGCCTGCTTTTACTTCCTTTTCGATGGCCGCTGCCACATCGTCTTCTGTCTCCACATGATCCACTACCATAGTCGTCAGTTTTCCGGGAAATACCTGCTCCAGATACATTCTTCCAAGCTCATGTCCGTAGATCCAACGGGACGTTTCCGCTGTTCTTCCGTAAATAAAGCCTACTTTTAATCCACTGGGGATCTCTTCCTGGGGAAGGAACCATTTTAAAATAGCCGGTTTTTTATCTTCTTCTACTTCCTGAGGATCCTGGATCAGCTCAATCTTATTTCCCCTGTTAGCCAGCTGGATCTCTTCCCAGATGCGCATCAGCGCACGATACATCTCCCGTTCTGTCTGTCCCTTTACATTATCATATCCGTAAACTTCAATATATACTAAAAATGCATCTCCCTCTGTAAGCTTCAGCCTGTCTCCATGGGCCATCTGGAAAGCCTTTGCAAAACGGCCATAAGCAGAGCGGAAATATATCCGTTCTTCCTCCGTCCATATCTGATCCGGTTTCAATCCCATCAGCTTTAAAAGTTCGTTATATCTTCCTTCCTTGCTGAACCACACATCACAGTTGGATGAAACCTTATAAAAATCCAGAAATTCATAATACAGCCTGTTTTCCAAATCATCCGTACGTTTCGGGATCAAACGGATCACTGTTCCGGGAATGCTGTAGGCCCCCAGATATTTCATGACACTGACCCTTTTATTTCCCTCCTGGACATAAAAACGGTTCATAAACTCATATGCCACTATAGGATCATTGATGCCGTCTTCTACCTGGTAATTGTAGAGGTTCTGCCATTTAATAGCAAACTCAGAACGTTCTGTAAGAAGCGGCATAAAATTATTTGCAAAAGAAATAGACCGTTCCGCTGTCTTAGTTCCCACCAGCTTCGACAATGGTATATCCATCGTCCCCAATGACACCTGTGATACGATTTCCGTATAAGATAAGGCTTCATCTAACACCGGAAGATAAGGATATTCTCCTTTTGCCACTGAATCCTGGTACTGTTTTTTGCCCAGCTTTAGCGCTGCTCCATATTCTGTATCTGACATGTTTTATCCCTTTTCCTTCCCTGCTCTGTTTTTATATCGTCTTTACCTGTTATTATCTGTTTTTCTTCTACGTTTATTATAAACATCTGCCATTCATCCTGCAAGATGAATCCTCTTTACAAAAATAAGTGGATTTTTATGCAATTTCTGCTAAAATGAGGTTATTAATAAGGTTATTGAAAAAATTATTCAGAATACAGGAGGAACCCACTATGGACGAAAATGTGAAAAAGAGAAATGAATGTCTGGCACAGACTGTGATCAAGGGTCTTCAGTCACGTAACATGTCCGGCTACTATGCCCCAAGCAAAGAAGCTGCCTTAAAACAGGCATTAGAGCTGATCCCACAGGGAAGCAGTATTGCCATGGGAGGCTGCATGAGTGCCCATGAGATCGGACTTATCAACGCCCTTGAAGCAGGAAATTACAATTATATCGACCGCTATAAAATGGAGCCCAGAGAAGGACTTATGGCTGCTTACAATGCAGATGTTTTTCTTTCCAGTGCAAATGCCCTTACAGATGACGGTATCTTAATAAATATTGATGGCAACTCCAACCGCGTTTCCTGTATTGCCCAGGGTCCTAAAAAAGTGATCTTCATTGTGGGAATAAACAAGATCTGCAGCGACCTTGACAGTGCCATGAAACGTGCCAGAAATATTGCTGCACCTGCCAATGCCCAGAGATTTGATATTAAAACCCCATGTAAAGAGACCGGAAAATGCTTTGACTGCAAATCCCCGGACACTATCTGCTGCCAGTTCCTTATTACAAGATACTCCAGACACAAAGACAGGATCCATGTGATACTGGTAAATGATACACTTGGGTTCTAAGTCTGACCGTCACACAGCATAGTCCAAAAGATCCCCTCAGAAAGGAACTATCATCCATGGAAGACCGTTTAGCTGTCATCAGCTGTATTATAAGTGACCCGGAATCTGTTTCCATTATGAACGAAAAGCTCCACCTGCGTGCCCACATGATCATCGCAAGACTGGGAGTTCCCTGCCGCGAATACGGCGTATCAGTAGTCAGTGTTGTACTTCATGGAACCCAGAATGAGATCAGCTCCTTTGCAGGAGATCTGGGAAAAGTTAAAGGTGTGAAGGTGAAATCCATCCAGGTGCCGGTAACTGATCCTCTGCCTGAAAATACAGACAGCCAATGACTAGTATAATTCACGATAATTACCGATCCCTTACACGCAGGATAAATTTTCATGTGCAAGGAAGCTGAATGAGGCGATGCCGGTAGCATCGTCGATTGAAGCTGACGCGGCAGATGGAAATTTAGGCAAGTGAAAGGGGCGGATAATTATTGTGGATTATACTAGAAGCTAAAAGCTGCGGACTCTTACATCCGCAGCTTTCTTAACCCCTTTAATATCTCCTCTGCTTTAAACAGCATATCTTCGATAGTAATGCCTTTTGGCTTTCTTTCCACATAATGGAACACCGGCACTTCTCCAGGTACCAGCTTTAAGGCACCACCGTAGGAATTTACCAGATCCGGTATACCTCCTACATTGATCTTCGCCTTCTGATACATAGTCAGCTTCACTTCTTTTTCCTTCACCAGAACCTCTGTCACATAACACTTATGTGCCAGGGCACGCACTCTGGCAATGACCAGAAGATTTTCCACACTCTTTGGAATATCCCCAAAACGGTCCACCAGTTCATCCTGCATATCCATGTATTCATCTTTTGTCTCAATGGCAGAGATTCTCTTATAAATATCCAGTTTCTGATACTCATTTTTAATATATGTGACAGGAATATAGGCATCAATGTCACATTCCACGCTGGTAGCATAGGAATCTTCTTCCGTTTCCTCACCTTTTAATGCCAGAACCGCCTGGTTTAACATTTTGCAGTAAAGATCGTATCCCACTGCTTCCATGTGCCCATGCTGCTCTGCGCCAAGAACATTTCCCGCACCGCGGATCTCCAGATCACGCATGGCAATCTTAATACCGGAACCAAGCTCCGTAAACTCCCGGATTGCCTGAAGGCGTTTTTCCGCTTCTTCCTTTAAAAGCTTATCCCTCTTATACATTAAAAATGCATAGGAAGTGCGGTTGGATCGTCCTACGCGTCCACGGAGCTGATACAGCTGCGAAAGTCCCAGACGGTCTGCATCGTGGATGATCATGGTGTTGGCATTTGGAATATCAAGACCGGTTTCAATAATGGTAGTAGATACTAAAACATCGATCTCACCATTAATAAAATCAGTCATGATCCGCTCTAACTGATGCTCATGCATCTGTCCATGGGCAAAAGTAACTACTGCATCCGGCACCAGCTTCTGGATTCTTGCCGCTACCTCATCAATATCTGTTACCCGGTTATATACATAATACACCTGGCCTTTTCGTGCCAGCTCCCTGTTAATGGCTTCCCGGACCATTTCCTCATTATATTCCATTACATAAGTCTGGATAGGCGTACGGTCTACAGGCGGCTCCTCAAGTACGCTCATATCCCGGATCCCCGCAAGGCTCATGTGCAATGTTCTTGGAATAGGAGTTGCGGTCAGAGTCATAACATCTACATTTTCCTTTAACTGCTTGATTTTTTCTTTATGGGCCACACCAAAACGCTGTTCCTCATCAATGATCAGAAGCCCCAGGTTTTTAAACTTTAAGTCTTTGGAAAGCACTCTGTGAGTGCCGATCACAATGTCTACCATGCCTTTTCGCAGGTCTTCCAATGTCTTTTTCTGCTGGGATGGGGTGCAGAAACGGCTTAACATATCAATCCGCACCGGAAAATCCTTCATTCTCTGGACAAAGGTATTGTAATGCTGCTGTGCCAGAATAGTAGTAGGCACCAGATACACTACCTGCCTGCTGTCCTGGACTGCCTTAAAAGCAGCCCGAAGAGCGATCTCTGTCTTGCCATAGCCAACATCACCACAAATCAGCCGGTCCATGATCTTGCGGCTTTCCATATCCTTCTTCACTGCTTCAATAGCATCTAACTGGTCATCCGTCTCCTCATAAGGGAACAGTTCCTCAAATTCCTTCTGCCATACCGTATCTTCCCCGTACTGATAACCATTTTGCGCCTGACGGGCTGCATAAAGCTTTACAAGATCCCTGGCAATTTCCTGAACAGCCCCCTTTACACGGGTCTTTGTCTTATTCCACTCAGTTCCGCCTAACTTATTCAGTTTCGGCTTTTTGGCATCTGCACCGGCGTATTTCTGGATACTTTCCAGTCTGGTGGCCGGAAGATACAGATTTCCCCCGTCTCCATACTCGATCTTAATATAGTCCTTAATGACCTTGTCCCGCTCTACCTTTTCAATTCCCTTGTAGATACCAAGACCATGTTCCTCATGGACTACATAATCTCCTACTGCCAGTTCCGAAAAGCTCTGAATGGCTTTTCCCTGGTAATTGCTCTTTTTCCGTCGTTTTTTCTTCTTTTCTGTGCCAAACATGTCACCTTCTGTAATAATGACATATTTGATCAGGGGATACTCAAAACCCCGGTGGATATTTCCATAGGTAACTAAGATCTCACCTGGAGCCGCCTTATGTTCTTCCCCTGTTCCATCCGGACAATAAGCCCGCAGATCATATTCCCGCAGGTCACTGGCCAGCCGGCTGGCTCTTGTCCTGGACGCAGACAGTAAAACCACCCTGTAGCCTTCTTTTTTCCATCGGGTTAGATCGCTTATGAGCATGTCAAAACTGTTCTGATAGGAGTTTACGTTGCGTACATCAAAGCTGAACTTTTCCTTTACCTTCATGCCTGGAAGCTTCTGGTCAAGACCGGTAAGCATCACTGTATAAGGGCTTTGAAGCTTTGCAAGAACCTGTGCCCCTGCATAGAGAAGCTCTGTCTGGCCAGGAAGAAGATATCCCTTTTCCAGGCGGTGGATCATGCTTTCACGAAATTCCTGCTCTACAGTCTCGCCCTTATCCTTTAATCTCGCCGGTTCATCCAGACAGATCAGCGTATCTCCCGCCGGAAAGTAGTCCAGAAATGACACTGTTTCCGGGCAGAAATACCGGATATAGGCATCAAGTCCATCCCGTTTCCAGCCTTGTGTAATCCCTTCTGTCAGTTCTTTGATGATCCCCCTGATGCGGGATGCTTCCTCGATCTGATGTTTGGCCCTTAAGGCTGCTTCATATTCTTTTTCTTCCTTTTCCAGCCTCTCTATCCCGGCTTCCAACTGCTTTTTCGTTAAAATGGTCTCTGCTGCCGGATAAATGGTGATCTTTTCCAGCTGTTCCACAGACCGCTGGCTTTCCGGGTCAAAGCTGCGGATAGAGTCTACCTCATCATCCCACAGTTCAATACGCACCGGCACTTCTTCTGTCAGCGGGAAAATGTCCACAATGCCACCGCGGATTGAAAACTGGCCCATTCCGTCTACCTGGGCCGTACGCTCATAGCCCAGTGCTGTCAGCCGCTCCTTCCACTCATCCAGATCCATGACCTGACCATTTTCCACAGTCACTGCCTGCTGCTTTAAAAATACTAAAGGCAGCAGATGATCCATAAGACCGTCCAGCGTAGTGACGACCACGCCTTCTTCCTCTTCCATCAGGTGCCGCCATACGGCAATACGCTGGCGGGTCATCAGGTTTCCATGGATATCCGCACTGTAAAACAGCAGATCCTTTGCAGGATAAAGCCATACGTCTTCCGTAAAACTGCGAAAATCATCATAGATCTCCCTGGCTCTCTGGTCATCATAAGTCACCACCAGTTTCCAGGAAAAACCCCCGTCTTTTCCCAACCAGTGCATCAGGTGTACCTTCTGGGAATCAAGGGTTCCCGTTGCCTGGACCGGTCCTTTTGCCTTTTTTAACGCTTCCTGTAGATTTTCATATTCCTGTAATTCCAATAACGGATTTTCCATATTTTCCCCTTATATCCTGTATCTGATGACCAACCCTTTTGCTTCTATATTCTCCCGGAATCTTTTTCTACTTGATTGTGCGAGAAGATTTTTTATTTATGGCCATTAAACCGGTTCATAGCCGCATCTGCCCCTTCTGTGATCATAACCTCTACCGCATCTGCCGCATCTTTAAATGCCTGTTCCATTTTCTCACGGTCTTCCTTAGAAAAACGGCTGAGTACATAATCTGCCAGATCCATTCTGGGGGGCTTGTCACCTACGCCCACCTTGATCCTTGGAAACTCCTGGGTTCCCAGATGGGCAATGATATTTTTAATACCATTATGGCCGCCTGCACTGCCTTTCTTGCGGATGCGCAGCTGACCTACATCCAGACTGATATCATCATATATAACAATAATACGCTCCGGATCCACTTTATAGAAATCTGCCGCTTCTCTTACGCTCTCACCGCTTAAATTCATAAAAGTCTGGGGTTTTAAAAGGATCACCTTTTCCCCTGCGATGATCCCCCTTCCATAAAGTCCCTTAAACTTCTTCTCATCCACAGATGCGTTTAACCTGTCCGCCAGCACATCAATGGTATCAAATCCCACATTATGTCTTGTCTTCTCATATTCCCTTGTAGGGTTTCCCAGTCCTGCTATGATATACATAAAATATTTTCCTTTCCAAAACACGCCTGAAAGCGCTAGATTCCGCCATATAGGGGTATCTAACGCTAATTTTACTAATACATTGTTTATGAAACGATGTACTAACCGTTCACTTATTCTAGCAGATATGGCCTTCTTTTACAAGCCGTGATTCTTTTTACCAGGGATTTCGCTTTTAGCACTGTATATTTATAAATAGCTCCCCTCCCGCACTTATTTTCTTTTGTCCGATAACCCCTTTATTTTCTCCGGGATTTTATATACACTTTTCATATATGAGAATTCCCCGTTCTGCCAGATGGATCCCTGGCAAAACGGGGAACTTTTTATCCCTTTTTCTCACTTCCCGCCAATGTCTCCAGCGCCCGCTCTTTTGTAAACAGACCGCAGGCTACCAGCCGTTCCACCACCTGCTCCTGGCGTTTTTCGGCCAGCTCCAGGTTTACAGTGGGGGCATATTTAGATGGTGCATTAGGAACGCCTGCAAGGAGTGTGCTTTCATAATCAGTCAGGTCTTCTGGTTCTTTTCCGAAATAACCTTCGCTGGCATCTTTAATACAGTAGTATCCGTTTCCAAAATAAATGGTATTTACATAAAGCTCTAAGATCTCATTTTTAGTGTAAGCCCGTTCCAGTGCAAAGGCCATAAATACCTCTGCCGCCTTCCGTTCCATCTTCTTTTCCTGGGTGAAGTACAGATTTTTTGCCAACTGCTGTGTGATCGTGCTGCCGCCTTCTACGAAACATCCTGCTTTCACATCATTGACCATGGCTCTTGTAATAGCAATGGGATCAATACCAATATGTCCATAAAATCGGTGGTCTTCCACAGAGAGGACTGCATCCATGTAAGTCTCCGGAAGGTCAGAAAACAAGGTGTAGCTTTTCTTGGAACGGATCTCATTTATTTTATCTTCCAGGCTGACCTGGTCAATGGCATCCTTATACATATCATAACCACGGATACCTATAGTCACTGCAAAATACATAGCTACCGCACAGAGCACAGCTGCCACTCCTTTAAGCCAGTTAAACGCTGCACGCTTCTTTTTCCCGGTGCTTCCTGCTGTATTGTATTTTCCATTGTCTTTCGTCCTCATCTGCTCACCTTCTCTCCTGTGCTATATAACTCAGGCTCAAGCACCTATGCTCTCTCCCGCCCGCGGCAGCGGTCGGGGCCTTCCCTTAATTACAGTATAACACACCAGAACAGGCAAGTCTTTGAGGCTCCCTTAAAGAACTCTGACTAAAATCTGACTGTTTCTTAAAGTTTTCCTAAAGGAGTTTTGAAATAATTTGAAAACTGCATCTGGGCATCGGAAAGAGCCTCTTTTGGTGTCACAATACCAGTGTAGGCATTCTTAACCGCCAGTCCCAGGATGCTTAAAAATTTACGCTCATCAAAAGGCACAGAAAGCTCTGCCGGAAGCCGGTTTCCCTTTGAAATAGGAAAGCAATGTCTGGAAAGCTTCAGCCACGGATAGTTATGTAAAACCTCATAATTGTCATAGGTTCTGCGGCATGGCGATGTACTTCCCAGTAATGCTGATGCCGAACACAGGGGCTCACTGCACATCCATTTAATAAAGGAAAGTGCATCTTTTGGCCGCTTACAATACTTAGAAACACCTAAACTACCGCCTCCAAGCACCGGATTATTTCCCGGCATCATGGAATATCCTACATTTCCTACTACATGAGAGCTGTGGGATGACAGATCGCTGGCATAGTTGCTGTATAAAATGGACATGGCAAAATTTCCTTCTGCAAAGCGTTTTGCAGTCTGGGTCCACCAGCCGCAGTATTCCGGCGATGTACACTGCCGCAGCTCTACCAGTTCCGTAAGGGCCTGCTGGCACGCAGGAGAATCCAGATGAATCTGTCCATCTGCACCATACAGGTTTTCCTGAATAGCAAATAATCTTGCTAAAAATTCAGAACCTGCCACACCGGTAGACCCAAGTGTAATGGTAGATCCATAAGGAACCGGTGATGACGGTGTCAGATCTCTGGTGAAAAACGCAGCAATCCTGTTATATTCCTCAAAAGTTTTCGGCGGCTGCAATTCCTCATGAAACTGTTCAAAATAAGTCCGCTTGCAGATAGGACTTTCAAACAGGTCTTTCCTATAATAAAGGATCTGTACGCTGGGCGTAACCGGCAGTGCATAGATCTGGTCATTGACCCGGCAATAATGCTCCGGGACCCCTTCCACATACTGTCCCAGACTGTTTTCAATATCCTCATCGATTTCTGACAGCGGCCGCAATAACTTCTGGGCAAACCAGGACAACCAGGTCATATCCAGACGCAGGATATCAAAACGGGAGGTTTCATCTAAGGAATTAAATGCCTCATAGATCTCATCATATGAAAGGATACACACATTTACATCAACTCCCGTTTTCTGGGTAAATAACCGTGAAAATGTTTTCATAATGTAAGCTTCCGGGCTGTCCAGCGTTACAATGTTTAAAGGCTGGGAGCTTTCCGGTTTCCGGATGTTCACAAACCAGTTCTGGAATCCATCCCCCACCATCATCCGGTTCACATGGTTCTCTGTTACGCTGCTTTCTGGCATTTTTCCCCACAGTCCTTTTTCTTCTGCAGCGCTTTCTTCCGCTGTATGCTCTTCTGCTATCTTTTCTTCCCCTCCGGTCTCTTCTGCCTTTTGGATCAGCATTTTCGCCGCCCTTTTTCCCAGCTGACGGTAATTCATTTCATATTTAATAAAGTCATTTTCCGGAATGGTAAATAATGGTGAGACCGTATAAATATCTGGCGAGCCTTCTTCTTTTCCATAAAAGGTGGTACACATATCCTTAGCGCTTTCCGCAAATCCATAATTGGATATAAAAAACGCCTGTGGCAGCGTCCCGTTAAATATCTGCATGATATTCTGGTATTTTCGAAATGAATCCGTCCAGATCTGGATCACCTGGCAGGCAGAACCTTCCATTCTGGTCAGGAAGCCCCGGCAGAAATCTTTTTCACTGGAATAATCCGGATTTCCTGTAAGCAGACAGATGCTTCGATATCCCGCCTGCAGTGCCTTCTCTGCCATGGCCTGTCCCGCTTTTTCATAATCAAACCCAATAAAATCAGAAGGAAAACCTGTTTTCCGGTCCACAAAAAGTACCGGAATATCAGTCCCATTATTTGAATCCGGTTCCATTTCTCCAAAAATCCCACTGTTTTTATAAATAACCGTTTCGCTGGCAGTACCCGCTACAGCGGAAATGCAGGCAATTCCCTTTACCTGCCTCACTTTTGCCTCTGAAAATGCAGCCACTTCGCTTTCCGGTGAATTTTCATTGGTCAGGTGACGTGATACCAGATAACCATGTTCCTGGGCATAATCTTTAAAGCTGAAATAAAAATCCTCATACTGCCTGGCCCGTGAATCAGGCATGACCAGGGCCAGACAGTCATTGGTTCCTTTACGCAGCAAAGCCGCTCTCTCATTTGGAACATATCCCAGCTGTCTTGCAGCTTCCAGTACACGGCGTATTTTGTCACTGCTTACATTTCCCTTACCATTTAATACATTGGAAACCGTTCCCTGAGCCACACCGGCTTTCTTCGCAATATCTTTAATGGTTGCCATATATGCTCCTCCTGATACCTTGATGCTTCTGAGTATACCATATCTATGTGAAAACCACAATTACGCCTCTGTAAATTGAACATCATTCAACCACATTATTTGTAAATGAATTGTAAAAAATGTATAACATAGGTAAATTTGTTAAAGTATCAAGTAAATACAAAATAAATATTGTGCAAAAAATCAAAATAATATTTGACACGTTTCAATAATAATGTTATAGTGAACTTAAGAGCAAATCACGGACCTTAAAAAGGCCTATCAATGTGAACAAAAAAGGAGGAGTATCATGAAAAAGAAACTCGTACTTGCATCATCTGCCTGTTTAGTAGCATCTGCTATGGCATTAAGCGGCTGCTCCGGCAGTTCCAAGCCAGCTGAAACCAGTGCAGCAGCTGAAAAATCCGAAGCAGCAGCCGATACAACCACTGCAGCAGCTGAAAGCGGTTCATCTGACACCATGCACCTGTCATTCTACTACCCGGTAAACGTAGGCGGCGATGCTGCAAAGCTGATCGAGAAGATCTGCGCAGACTTTAACGCTGAGAACCCTGATATTGTTGTAGATCCTGTTTATACCGGAAACTACGATGATACTGTTACAAAGATCCAGACTGCTATCCAGGGAGGCACACCTCCAGATGTATTTGTAAGCCTTGCTACCCAGCGTTTCACCATGGCTTCCACAGGTATGGCAATGCCTTTAGATGACCTGATCGCAGCAGATGGTGATGAAGGAAAAGCTTACATTGATGATTTCTTAAGTGGATTTATGGAGGACTCCTACGTAGACGGCAAGATCTACTCCATCCCATTCCAGAGAAGTACAGAGATCCTTTTCTATAATAAGGATGCATTCAAGGAAGTTGGCCTTGATCCAGAAAAAGCACCTGCAACCTGGGATGAACTGGTTGAGGATGCACAAAAGCTGACCAATGAAAACCGTTACGGTGTTGGTATTGCATTAAACTCCGGTTCCGCACAGTGGACCTTTACAGGCTTCTGCTTACAGAACAGCAAAAACGGTGAAAACCTGATGGCTGAAGACGGAAAATCCGTTATGTTCGACACCCCGGAAAATGTAGAAGCACTTCAGTTCTGGCTTGACCTTCAGAACAAATATAAAGTAATGGCTCCTGGTATCGTACAGTGGACCGATCTTCCTACTCAGTTCTTAGCAGGCGAAGTAGCTATGATCTACCACACCACAGGAAACCTGGCAAACATCAGCAAGAACGCTACCTTTGAATTCGGTACTGCATTCCTTCCAGGAAATGCCCGTCAGGCAGCTCCTACCGGCGGCGGAAACTTCTACATCTCCGAAGGTATTCCGGAAGACCACGTACAGGCAGCATGGAAATTCATCAAGTTCGCTACTGAGCCAGAACGTGCAGCACAGTGGGCATTGGATACCGGTTATGTAGCAACCAGACAGTCCTGCTTCGATCTGGATATCATGAAAGAATACTACGACAAGCTGCCTCAGGCTAAGATCGCTTACGAACAGATCCCGATCTCCAAGCCAGAGCTTACTACTTACAATGCAGCAGAAATCTGGAGAGTCTTAAACGACAATATCCAGTCTGCAGTAACTGGTGACGCAACTGCTGAAGAAGCATTAAGCGCAGCTCAGGAACAGGCAACAGAAGTTCTGTCTGAGTATCAGTAGAATTAAACAGATACTTTCTGAAATGAGGTTGGTGCTGCCGTGCTTTACGGCAGCGCCAATTTATTTCATATTTTCTACTGTTCTCTCAAAATCTGATAATTGGAAAATCTGATAAATGGAGAAGCAATGATGAAAACACATACAAAAAAGCAGCGTGAACTGCGAAACACTCTCATAGGATGGTTATTGGTAATGCCTTCCCTGATCTTTATGGCAGCCTTTACTGTATGGCCGGTCTTTCGGAGCATCTGGCTCAGTCTCACAAAATATAAGCTTGGTATGAGCGCACCGGAATTTATCGGTCTGAAAAACTATATCAATCTGGCCGGATCTTCTCTTTTCTGGAAAGTAATGGGAAATACGCTGTTTTTTGCGTTGATCACCATTGTTCCCAGTATGGTAGTCGGTCTGTTTTTAGCAACCTTAGTCAACCGTAAAAGCCGTCTCATCGGTTTTGTCCGTACTTCCTATTTCTATCCGGTGGTTATGCCCATGATCGCTATTGCCAGTATCTGGATGTTCATTTACATGGCCAAAAACGGCTTACTTGACCAGATGCTTATCAGCATGGGATTTCAGCCTATGAATATCTTATCCAGTAAAAAGACTGTTCTTCCGGCTATGGCCTTTATGTACGTGTGGAAAGAGGCCGGATATCTGATGGTATTCTTCCTTTCCGGTATCCAGAGCATTTCTACCGATGTAAATGAGGCAGCACGCATTGACGGTGCTAACTCCTGGACTATTTTCCGCAAGATCACCTTACCGCTTCTTGCACCGACCTTCCTGTTTGTATCCACCATTGCGCTGACCAACAGCTTTAAGCTGGTGGATCATGTAGTCATTATGACAGAGGGAGCTCCAAACAACGCTTCCACACTGCTTCTGTACTACATTTACCAGCAGGGATTTACAAACTTCAACTACGGCGTATCTTCTGCACTGACAACGGTTATGCTGCTTCTGCTTATGGTAGTAGCACTTCCTCGTTTCTTAAGCCAGGACAAGAAGATCCAGTACAACTAAAGGAGGCCTTACACCATGCAGAAAAAACATTTGATCGGTGCCGGGATCACCGCATTTTCCGTTATTTTAGGCCTGCTTTGGCTAATCCCACTTATCTGGCTGATCGGAACCGCATTTTCTGTTCCATCCTTCCATATGACACTGTTCCCAACAACAGCGTTTACACTGGACAATATTAAATATGTATGGAATGCTATTCCATTTGGCACCTATTACATCAACACCCTGACACTGGTAGTATGCACCTTTGCCGTACAGTTCTTTACTTCCACTCTGGCTGCCTATGCGCTGGCCGTTCTGGATTTCAAGGGACAGGCACTGGTATTTGCTGTGATCTTTATGCAGATCATTATCCCAAATGACGTTCTGATCACACCAAACTTCATGACTCTGTCTGACTTAAAGCTGATCGATAGCAAGATCGGTATGATGCTTCCATTCTACGGCAGTGCCATGGCTATCTTCTTGCTCCGCCAGCACTTTAAATCTATTCCAAAGGCACTGGCTGAAGCCGCAAAGATCGACGGTGCCAACACATGGCAGACCATCTGGGGTGTATACATGCCCTGTGCAAAACCGGCATATCTTTCCTTTGCCGTTATCTCTGTCAGCTACCACTGGAACAACTATCTGTGGCCTTTGATCGTAACTAATTCTCCTACTAACCGTACACTGACTGTAGGACTTGCTATTTTTGCAAAATCAAAGGAGGCTAACATGCAGTGGGCCAATGTGTGTGCTGCAGCCTTTATCATCATTGTTCCTCTGCTCTTAGCCTTCTTAGTTGCCCAGAAACAGTTTATGAGCAGCTTTGTAAGTGCCGGCATCAAGGAATGATCGCTGAAAATACCCATTAAGGAGGAAAGGCATGGAATTAAATTTTACCGGAAAAGGCAGCGCTTTTTATCCTCCCTTCAAGAATACGGGAGCATACATGCTTTCCGGAAAAGCGCTTTATCTTATTGACTGCGGAGAGACCATGTTTGATGTGCTTTATCACAAACTGGACCTGGCTTCCATTGAAGATGTTTATGTTATCCTGACCCATATGCATGCCGATCATGTAGGAAGCCTTGGAACCCTGATCTCCTATTTTTACTGTCTCTTCAACAAAGCTATTCATGTGGTTTATCCACAGGAGACCATTAAACAGCTTCTTACATTAGAAGGGATAACACCTTTAGGCTACCATTACCATGAAACACTTCCTGAAAATCCGGCCGGACTGACTGCAGTTCCCGTGGAGGTGAAACATGCCCTGGATATGAAATGCTATGGCTATGTTTTAAGCAATGGTACAGAGTCTATCTACTACAGCGGTGACTCTTCTGAACTGCCTAAAGACATCAGAAACCGCTTCCTGGCAGGAGAAATAAACCGTATCTACCACGATACCAGTACCCACGATTCACCGAATCCATCCCACTGCTACTACGGCAAGATGGAAAAATGGATCCCCCGTGAAGAACGCCACAGAGTCTACTGTATGCACCTTGACAGTCCCTGTGAGGATATGTTGAAAGAGAAGGGCTTTAGTATTGTGGAGGTTGTGGAAGAATAAATCTGCAAAACCATAAGCATATCGTTTACCTTTGCTCAATGTAAACCTTCCCTCGTTTTCTGATAATGTCAGAACGAGGGAAGGTATTCTTCTCTAACCTATTTTAATTACAATATCACTTCACAATACATATTGATATACTCTTCAAATCTTGGCAACGCCAAGGTCAGTTCCCCATGTCTTGAACCATCAACTACACCTCTCTCCATAAGACGTTTCCGATAAGTATTTAAAAGTTGCGGTGATACTCCCAAGCTTTCCCGTATGTCACCTGTTTTATTTATTCCCTGAGAAATAATATAAACAATTTTGCGATCCAGCTCCGATAATTCACTCCATATTTTTTCATAAGCATAAACAGTCAGTTCTTCATCAAATTTTGGCAAAATATCATCCACTGTACCTCCATTTTCCCATTTCAGATATCCCAATATCTGAAACGCGAAGGGATATCCTTTTGTGAGCCGCGCCATGGAAGCTGCCTCTTTAGGTGGCAGTTCAAATACAGTCCGGTAACTGGTAGTCATTGCCGGAACACTTAATGGTTCCAGGAATATTTTGGGAGCGCGGTATAAAAATGTAAGGCTTTTTTCGTTTTGAAGGTTGCTGATATTATCATATAATCCAGCCATTACAAGATAAACTGGATAATTTTTTGTAATGTAAATTTGGAAATTACTTACGAAAAATTTTACATATTGATTATTAATGATCTCATCAATGATAAAAAGTACTTTTTTCCCCTGTTCTTTTACCTTTTCCAAAATATCACGCAGCATTGTTTCTTTATCTAATGTATCCCGTTCTTTATTGAAAGCAATTTCTGCAATTCCGATATTAATATTAATTCCCAAATCTATCCCTCTGATTTTTAGAATCCGATTTAATTCCGATACCGCTCCTGAAATCAGATCCATATCTGCACTTAAACACAAAACGATCCAGTCTTCTTTTGCATTATAATAGTCTCCTATCACAGCAAGAGAAACTGTTTTTCCAGAGCCCCTAACCCCGGCGATCATATAAACCACATTAGACGGATTTTCCATGTCAAACGTATTTATGATCCTTCCAATCTGATCTGTACGGGAAATAAATTCTACCGGCTTTTGTCCAAAAGTCAATGTAAATGGATTTTCTCCTTTCATTCGTCTTCCTCCATATCTATATTTATTTATATTTATTTATATTTATGTTTATTTTTCATGTTTATTTATGTTTATAAATATATAATACCTGCATTAACGTAAAAAACAAGAGGCTCATGTCTTCTCGCAAAATAAAAGCAACCCATTTTCCGAAAATGGGCCACTTCTACTATTATTTATTATTCTAAAATACATAGAATATCACATTTACTGTATTCTATCCAAAAAATCCTCTTCTGAACCTGATCTGGCAGCTGCCTTAAGCCACACGCTTAAACGTTCCGTATCTGTTTCAGATAAGATCATGTTACGGGTTTTCTCAGATACTGGGCCATTTTCTTCCAGAAGTTCCAGGATACTTTGCGCTTTTCCCTGAACTTTTCCACAACTTAAGCCTCTAGCCATTCCTTTTTCCAGTCCAATCTTCTCTCCACGTTCCAATCCTATTGACAAGATGCTCATCCTTACAGCCTCCCATTCTTCTGATTGCATCAAATCTTTTACTGCTTCCTGTTCCCATACATTTTGTGTCATAGGCATCGTCCTTTCTGTTGTGCGGCAGAAAGTTTTTCTCCGTACTCTCTGCCCGATCCATTAATCAGTGATTTAAGCAAAGAGTTCAGATAAGATGCTGTGTTTGATACAGCTTAGAATTTTAGAATCTTTAGAAATTTATTTGAAATCCTGCTTATATCCAGAATAGCAGTTTTACAGGGAAATGTCCAGAGTTCAGACGCAAAAGATCCCCCTGGCGCATTAAAAATGTTACTATACACGGGCAGACTTGTGTACAACCACTCGGTCAATTAAAATAAGGGAGTCTGATGCACAAATCAGGCTCCATATCTTCTGTTAAAGATTTCCATGACAGCGGTATAAATGTTGGGGTTGTTTTTTCGTACTTCAAGCAGCACACCCTTGCTATGACATAATTCTTCGATACTTTCAAGGCTTCGAAATGTCATTGCAAAAGTCTGTTTTCGTTTATAATCTCTCAAACAGCGTTCTGCGGTATTGTTTGTGGTTGGCACCCTCATGTCATGCAGGAAAAGAAGATGCTCTGTTTTATATTCCTGCATCCGGCGATATAAGTTGTAGCCTTCGCGGTAATACGGGCTTGGCTCATTACGTTTGTATTCTTCTTTGGCTTTGTCCAGGATTTCCTGATACTCTGTCTCAAAGCCAGCTACTGTTTGAGCGTCTAACGATGCTTCACCGGTATGTTCTTTCCGGTAATGTATCATTCGTTGGAGCAGTTCTCTCATTCGCCGGTTCCAGGTAAGGGATGACTCATTTTCCATGCTGTCTTTCAGATACCGTTCTACATGCGCAAGGCATTCCTGATGAGCGCTTCCATAACGGTAAAAAGTAATTTCATGATCGTGTACCAGAATCCCCCGGAAATCTTCTGTTACAGTTCCCTTTACGCCTTCATGCCCCTTTTTCTCACGGGCAAAGTAAAGTACCTTTTCCTCATCTGAAGATGCGCAGACAAATACATAGGCGCTTTCTCCGTTTACGCGGGCATTTGTACAGTCTGTATGCAGAACCGGGCAGGACAGCAGGTCTGCAAAGATTTTTTTCCGTTCTGTTTCTGTTTTGGAAGAAAACTCACGGCAGAGTTTATTGATCATTCCTCTGGAAATTTTCAGCTTTCCACCTGTCAAATCAGAGAGAAAGCGCTGGCTTTTATCAATGGAAACTGCACAGTCTGTATTTAACAGAAATAAAAGTGACTTGATGCTGCCATCATAGTTCACATCATCAACCACTCCTGCGGGAAAAGCTGCATGGACTTTTTCTCCCGTCTTGGAGTTACGATATACATCTGCCTGATATTCCGTTACATGAAGAATCATTTCAATGGAAACAAGCTGTTTGGTTATGATCTTCTGTGTTTTTTTGAAATCCGGATCCTCTGCCACAATTTTGGGCGCAGGCAGATGTACAGTCTGAGTTGCTTCCTGCTTTTTCCTTCCATGATGGGCGTGCCCTGGCTGCGCTCCGGGTTTTCTTCCAGTGCGTTCACGATTGTTGGATATTTTTCGACGGTTTCTTGATTGTGATGACGGAATGGAGGAATTTTCATAATCACGGTTCAACTGTGCCAGAAGTTTCTTATTCTGTCCCTCTGTTTTTTCCAGCTGATCCTTTAGCTCACTGTTTTCACGGCGCAGTCCAGCGACCTCAGACAATGCCTGATCACGGCGTTGTTCTGCGGCAAAGCGCATTCTTTTAGCCGTTTTTAATGCATGCTCCAGATCTTTCATCTGTGCATTCAGTTCCTTAAGTGCATCTTCATATGCCTCTTCGCACCATTTCCAGGCTTTTCTTACATCTTTGCGAAGATTTTCAATCGTTTGTTTCAGACGTTTTATCTGTCGTCGGTACTCATCAAGTACTTTTTGATGTTCCATTTGAATCTGTTGGAATCGTTCTCCTGACTCATGATCGGCTACTTTTTTTCTCAATATTCGGTTTTCACACTGCAACGCTCCAATATATTCAAACGGCTTTCCCATTATGATTGCTCCAATGCTTTAATGATTTTATCCTGGTTTTCAATCAACTGTTTCAGAAGACGGATCTGTTCTTCCTGGGCTTTAATTGTTTTTAAAAGTTCTTTATTTTCTTTTTCGTACTGTTCGCAGACACCCTTTTGAAGTTTCAGTAACTGCTCGATTTTTACAGATATGTCATTCATGCTCATCCCTCTTTTCATGGAATGATTATAGCAGAAGATCTGAATTTATGCGAATTTGCAGGAGATGATCATTCGTCATTTTTTCATGTGAATAACTCTAAAAAAATGGTCAGATAAGAAGCTGGCGTGGAGAAACCATCCACAAAAATCGATGAATTCAACACGCCTCAAAAGAGAATTTATAGATACTGTTGATAACTTAAGCAATAAAACATGTAGCCGGAAGCGATATCCGCAGAATTTCTTCCGGCTAAAATAGTTTTGATGAAAAAGAAAAATGATTTTCGTCACTTTCCACAATGAAAATGAACTACCCGTGTATAGTAACTTAAAAATACTCCAGAGGGATCTTCATCATTCACAAATGATACATTTTACTAATATTTTCCAATATTACTTTGCAAACAGCACTGATTTATAATGACGTTCCAGTGTCACTAACAGGATACCCGTCTTTAGGATTTAGCACTTTATTTTTTGAGAGTTAATGAAATATATTTTATCCTCAAGTCAGCATATTTGCTGGCTTTTTTCTTTGTTTTAAAAACTTGACAAATTTTCTTTTTTATACTTGCTTTTATGATGCTATGGTGCTATACTATAAGAGGGTGACTTTTATGGCATATTTTCTTAAAAAAACTAACAACAAAAATTGTATCTGGGGCTGGCCGTCGCGCTAGCGACTTGGTACAATATGATGATATGGCATTTAATTATATCATCGCTGATGCGAAGGGGAGATGGAAACAATGATGATCATGGATAGCAGCAAGCCGCTGTATCTGCAGGTGGAGGCAGATATTAAAAACCGTATCCTGTCGAAGCAGTACATGCCGGGAGATAAGCTTCCGACGGAGAACGAGCTAAGTGACCAGTATAATGTGAGTAAAATCACGATTCGAAAGGCGATACAGAATTTATCCGATGAGGGATATGTCAATAAGGTCCAGGGAAAGGGCACCTTCATCAATTTCAAGAAGGACAAGCTGTATCTGAATAAGACCAGCGGCTTCAAGGAAAGTCTGTCGAGCCTTGGACACGCGTCCAGACACGATATCATCCAGGCATCGTTCCTGAACGCGGATGAGGATATCGCAGAGAAGCTGATGATTCCGATGGGGACGAAGGTCGTCTACATCGAGCGTCTGGTCTGGCAGGATAACGAACCGATCGCGATCGATAAGATCTACATCGAGGATGCCCGCTTCCCGGACTTCATCACGACACTTTCGAAAGATCGCTCGTTCTACCAGGTGATGGATGAGTGCTATCATATCCGGCCGAATCATTCCGTCCTCGAAATCGACGGAAAGGCTGCGCAGAGCCACAGCGCAGATACTCTGAAGTGCAACGTCGGCGACCCGCTGTTTTCGATTCATAAAATCAGCTATGATCAGGATGGTAAGCCGATCCACTACTCGCTGACGACGGTCCGCTGTGATCGCGTCACCTATGTCGTTTCCACAAACGACTCCACGGTCATGGACGAGAAGATCAAGTCGAACTGAGCTTCGATCCACAACAGAAGGACGCTTCAGCCAGAACCAGCACAAACACAATCACAGATTTATCTCCATAAAGTTCAGAAGGGGCACCGACACATCTCGTGTGGTTGCCCCTTCGCTTCGTTTATTTATCGTTTATTTATCTTCTGTTTTTCGTGCTATGAACGGCGTTACGCCATCTCACAAATCTTACTGCGCACGCTGAGCACCATAGATGGTGCGACACTCAGCTCATCGATGCCCATCTCGACGAAACGCTCCGTCAGGGTCGTGTCAGCACCGAGCTCACCGTAGATGCCGGCCCACTTGCCCGCCTTATGCGCGCCATCGATGGTCATCTGAATCATCCGAAGAACCGCCTCATGATGTGGATTATAGAACTCGTCCAGCTTCTCATTCTGGCGATCGATCGCAAGTGTATACTGCGTGAGGTCGTTGGTGCCGATGCTGAAGAAATCGACGAGCTCTGCCAGCTCCTCACAGATCATCACTGCTGCCGGCGTCTCGATCATGATGCCCTGCTCCGGAATCGCATACGGGATTTGCTCCCGCTTGAGTTCTGCCGCCACCTCTGCGACGATCTCACGGATCCGAAGCACCTCATCTACGGAGATGATCATCGGATACATGATGGCGAGGTTTCCGTACTTCGCCGCACGAAGCAGTGCGCGGAGCTGTGTCTTAAACACATCCGGCTGTTTCAGACAGATACGGATCGCGCGATACCCCATCGCCGGGTTATCTTCCTTTCCGAGTCCGAGGTAATCGACGTTCTTATCCGCACCGATGTCGAGCGTTCGGATGATCACCTTCTTTCCGCCCATCGTCTGTAGCACCTGACGGTACGTGTTAAACTGCTCAGTCTCATCCGGCAGCGCGGTCTTTCCGAGATACAGTAACTCACTGCGGAACAGGCCGATGCCCTCCGCGTCATTTTCCTGTACATATGCGACATCTGAAACACTGCCGATGTTTGCATATACGTTTACCTTCCGGCCACTCTTCGTCACCGAAGGACGTCCCTTGTAGTTTGCAAGCAGCCGCTTCTGCTCTGCCGCCCTCGCCTGCATCTCGTGTGCAGCAGCGATGGTTGCCTCATCCGGATCCACGCAGAACACGGCATCCTTGCCATCGACGATGCCCATCGTACCGGAATGGAGACTGTCGAGCTCCACCGGCACACCGATCAGCGCCGGGATGTTCATCATACGCGCGAGGATCGCGGTATGGGAGTTCGTCGAGCCATGGACGGTGACGAACGCAAGGATCTTACGCTTATCCATCTGCACCGTTTCACTCGGTGTCAGGTCATCCGCCACGATGATGGACGGTTCCATATGCGCCCAGTCGAGCTCCTCCTCACCACTCAGATTCCGGATCAGACGATTCGAGATATCCTTCACATCCGCGGAACGTGCCTGCATGTACTCATCATCCATATTCGCGAAGATCTCGGCGAAGTTATCTCCGGTGACCGCCACCGCGTACTCAGCATTGAGCTCCTCCGTCTCGATCATCGAGTGGATCGCATCCTGGTAGTCCTCATCCTCGAGCATCATCTGATGCACCTCGAAGATCTGCGCGTTCACCTCGCCAACCTCCTGAAGCGCCTTCTCATAAAGCGCACCGAGCTGGGCCTGCGCCTGTTTCTTCGCATCCTCGAGACGCTGGAGCTCTGCCGCTACATCCTCGACATGCTGACGCTTTACGATGCCATCACTCTTCTTCAGAACATTGATCGGACCGATCGCCGTTCCCTTATAAACGGACTTTCCGATGTATTTTTCCATTTCCTGTCCCCTCAGATTCTATATCGATCGATGAATTACAGATTTTCCTGGAAGAACTTCTCGAGTGCCTCGAACGCAGCATCCTCATCCGGACCCTCGACCTGCACGGTCACCTCATCGCCCTGCTTGACGCCCATGCTCATGATGGCGATCAGCTTGCCGGCAGCTGCGGTCTTTCCCTTCGCCGCGAGCGTCGTAGCGCTCTGGAACTTCTTCGCTTCCTTCACCAGCAGTCCGGCTGGTCTCGCATGCAGTCCGAGTTCTTCCTTGATCACATATGTAAATTCTTTCATCTTTATCTATCCTTTCTTTTCACTGCGTGAGCTCATACGTAAGTCCCCTCTGCAAATAAGCGGGATTCCTGCATACGTCACCATGTCATCTAAGTCATCATGTAAATAAGTTCTCATTATAAACAAAACTTCCCGCACGGTATAGTACTTTCCGGATCTCGAATTCACTATGCATGCAGGAAGTCTGGATATTTTTTCAGGGGTATGCCACAGTGCCCTGTGGTATTTTAAAGAAGTGTATCGCTCTGTTTAGAG
The DNA here is from genome assembly GCA_025758065.1 of Lachnospiraceae bacterium. Taxonomy (NCBI): domain Bacteria; kingdom Bacillati; phylum Bacillota; class Clostridia; order Lachnospirales; family Lachnospiraceae; species Lachnospiraceae bacterium. The sequence goes on along the minus strand of CP107199.1, from coordinate 1,371,848 downwards.
AATGCCCAGTGCACCCATGACCATGCCGAAGAGGACGATGCCGATCAGCAGGACGTTGGTATTGACCTTCTTCTGAACGAGATTGTAGATGCCCAGCGTAAATACGAACGGAAGCATCTTCGGGATGATGGAATCCAGCATATCCTGGATGACCAGATTCGTACCACCGGTGGAGAAGGTAAGCGGCGTGGTGACGGACACCATGCTGGCTACCATACCGCCGACGACGGCGAGACCGACGATGGATGCGAAGTGCATTACGCGATCCATAAGTCCTTCCTGGTACAGCTTCGCGAGGTATTTATTACCTGACCTGTAGCCGAAGAAGGTTGCATTGTAGGCAAACAGCAATGACGGAATCGCGAACAGCAGTACTGCGAGAATCGGTCCCAGGATGCTGCCCTGCTGTGCGAACGAAAGGCCGATACCGAAGGTGATGATTCGGATGGTTCCCTGGAAGAAGCTGTCACCGATGCCGGCGAACGGCCCCATCAGACTGGTCTTGATCATGGAGATCGACTCGGTCTGGAACTCACCCTCTTCTGAATTTGCGTTCTGCTCCTCCATGGAAGCGGCGAGGCCCATGATAAACGGTGTCAGCTGCGGTGTGCAGTTAAAGAACTCCATATGCCGCTGATACGCTTCCTTTTTTCTCTCCTCATCATCTGCATACAGCTTGTCAAGCACCGGTGCCATGCCATACATGAAGCCCATGTGCATCTGACGCTCATAGTTCCATGAGCACATAATCGCGAGGGAATGCAGGAAGACCTTACGTAAGTCTTTATCGCTTACCTTCTTTAATGCTTTCTGATTTTCCATTATGCATTTGCCCCCTTTCCATACAGAACCTTATCCAGGATGAATGCCAGGATCGCGGCGAACATGGTCACACCGATCAGGCTGAGACCGGAATATGCGACGATCAGGAAGCCGAGAAGGAAGTACGGGAACATCTTCTTCGACAGCATTGAACTCAGCAGCATCGCAAATCCGAGGGCCGATAAGAGGTTACCAGCGACTGTGAGGCCGTTCGTGATGACCTGCGGAATCGCAGCTACCAGGTTCGTAACTAGATCCGTACCGAAGTAAACGGTCAGGAAGATCGGGATGAAGTAAACCAGCGCGTTGAAGCCGAAGGACCACCAGAGGTGGATATGAATCGCCTTCTTGAACTGTCCGTTCTCGATGGCCTTATCCGCTACATGAGAGAACTGCGCGATCACCATACGCATGATGACACTCAGGAACTCGCCAATGACGGCGACCGGAACGGCGAGGGTCAGTGCCGCTTCCGTGGAGGCACCGGAAAGAATCGCAAACGCAGTGGCGATGATACTTCCGAACTGCATGTTTGGTGGTCCGGCTGCTCCGATCGCTACAAATCCCATGGAAATAAGTTCCAGGGATGCACCTAAAATTACACCCTGTCTGACATCGCCTAATACGAGGCCTGCCAGTGTACTCAGGATCAGTGGTCTGCCGATGTTCTGACGTCCGATCAATCTGGAGTCGATGACACCGACGATACCAACTAAACCGAGTAAGATCGCTTTAATCAGCATACGACATCTCCTTTTTTAATTCTCAAATGATGCATGCTCGATCGGGGAGGATGGCACCATCTGAATATAGATCTTCTTTCCCATCGAAATCAGTTCCTGGGTGGCCTTCAGCTCTGCTTCATTTAAGTACACGGCCTTACCGTACTCCTTCGAACCGGCCTTCTTCGCCACACCGCCATAATTGATTTCGGTCACCTCTGGAAGCTCCTTCGCAAGCTGAAGTGCTTCTGCCGGTCCCTTTACGATGATCATGATATTCTTGCTGGCATTCTCATCCACCAGCTTCCGAAGCTGTGAAAACGGAATGATACTAAGCTCACAGTCCACCGGCTTCGCGATGCTGAGCGCCATCATGCTGATCGGATCATTCGGAACCTTATCATCGGCGACGATGATATAGTTGGTGCCTACCTGCTTGGTCCAGGAAAAAATCACCTGGCCATGTAAAAGACGATGATCTACACGAACTAACTTAATCATACATTTCCTCCATTTAAAAAGTTGTTGTACAGTACGATGCTCTGGGCTGCACTCTTACAGGTATCATCGAGGTCCAGCTCCTCCCATGTCGTACCGCTCTTCTTCATTGCCATGATTTCCAGTACCAGCGGGAGATTTACACCCGCGATCAGTTTTCTCGACGAGCTCATGAATGGTAAGGCGGTATTCGCCGGCGATCCTCCCGGAAGGTCCAGAAGGACGACCAGATTCCGATCCTTATATCTCTCCTCGATCGTCGCACGGATTGCTTCTGAAAAGTCATCCAGTGACTCTCCGTTTTCGAACGACAGCGTCCCGAAATCATCCTCGTCGATATCCAGGATCAGCTTCAATGCATCTGCATATCCCTTGCACAATCCTGCATGTGTAATCATCAGCACATCAAATGCATCTTTCATGTTTCGTACCATCCTTACTTAATTCTTCTATGATTGGAACAGCCTCTGATAAAGAGGCGATAATCTTTATGGCCTGTCGCTTCTGGACTTCCGTCGGCGGCATCAGATCCGGCACCATGATGACCGGGATCCTGGCATTCCAGGCTGCCTGGACGCCCACCTTCGAGTCTTCGAAAACCAGTGCATCCTCCGGTGCTGTATTCATCTTCGCAAGCACCTTCAGGTACGCTTCCGGCGAAGGCTTCCGCTCGACGACCTCATCACCACAGCAGATATAGTCAAAGTACTGTATGAGCTGTAAGCGAGTCAGGCGCTCCTCCGTCAGTGATCGACTGGTGGCGGTCGCTACCGCACACGGAAGTCCGGCCTTTTTGATGCAGTTCAGGAGTTCCACGGCACCCGGTTTTGCGGTGAGCTCACGCTCCAGACGCTCTACTCCATGCTGACGGGCGACTTTCATGAATTCCTCTGTGGAGCAGCGTCCACGGAACAACTCTTCCATGTAATCATACACCGGCTGTCCACTGCGACCAACCACATTCAGAAAGTCCTCTCTCTTCCAGTCGTCGATCCCGAAGTCTCTTGCCGTATCATACCATACATCCTGCCATACCCTCTCTGTATCGAGCAGCAGTCCATCTACATCAAAAATAACCAGTTTAAGCGACATATATTTTCCTCTTCGTACTGTATCTTAGTACTGCATCTGCCACATATAACGACGAACATCGAGTGAGTGACCACGCTCGAAGGCGATCGCCTCTACGAAGTGACGGATCACCACGCCGGTAAGGATGGCTGCAACATATGGCTTCGCCTCATCAGCTACCGTAGAAAGATCGAGATCCTTCTGATCGAGTACGAGCAGATCCTCTGTAAACTTCTTTGCGAAGTTCTCTACACGCTCATCGAGGTGTCTGGTGTGACCGATGGACTTTACAAGCATGAATGGAACATCATAATCGGTTACCTCGAACGGGCCATGGAAGTACTCACCGGAGTGGATGCATCCGGAGTTGATCCACTGCATCTCCATGAACCAGCACATCGCGGTGGAGTAAACCTCACCATAGTTGATGCCGCTGCCGATGGTGTAGATGGTCTTCTCACGCTTGTTGCGCTTCGCCCATGCCTTCGCCTGTGCATCGTACTGTGCCTTCGCCTGTGCAGAAAGATCGGTCAGCTTCTCGAGCTCCTTCAGGCATACATCCCACTTCGCATCTGGAGCGAGTACGGAAAGAAGGCTGAAAAGTAAGCCGTAAAGGATACCCTTATTCTTATCAGAATCGCTTACTTCCTTACCCCAGTCATAGTGAACAGGATACTCTGCTGCCTCCCAGAGTGGAGAACCCTCGAGGTTGGATAAGCAGATCGTAAGGGCGCCCTTGGAACGTGCAAGCTTCGTTGCCTCTACGGTCTCCGGTGTGTTTCCGGAATGTGAGCAGGAAATCACGACGGAGTTCTCATTGAGACGCTTCGGCGTATCATATACGAACTCGTTCGCGGTGTATACGTGGGAAGGGATCGAACTCTCCTTATCGAACATATACTGTCCAGCCATAAGCACTGCCTGGGATCCGCCACAAGCGACGAAATAAACCTCATTGACCTCCTTTCTGGCTTTCACTGCCTCAACTGCGGCCTTAATCTGTGATGCATGTAAGTCTCTCATAATTCCTCCTTAAAAATGATAATTGATTATATATCATTATATGATTTTATAAGTCTTATTATATACATGTAGCACAAATTTGCAAGTACTTTTTTCTTTTTTGTCGGGAGTTTTACACTTCTTTTTTTAGTGTTTTAATACAAATCCTTTATTTAAGCCATTTACGGCTTATTTTTTTGTCAAATTTTATGATTTTTATAGTGCCCGTCTTTAGGATTTAGCACTTTATTTTTTGAGAGTTAATGAAATATATTTTATCCTCAAGTCAGCATATTTGCTGGCTTTTTTCTTTGTTTTAAAAACTTGACAAATTTTCTTTTTTATACTTGCTTTTATGGTGCTATGGTGCTATACTATAAGAGGGTGACTTTTATGGCATATTTTCTTAAAAAAACTAACAACAAAAAAGGTACTTATCTTCAGATTTATTCAAGCTTTTACGATCCTGAACGCAGGCATACTGCCCACAAGGCTTATAAACCTATTGGTTATGTTCATGAGCTTCAGGCAAAGGGCATTGACGATCCTATCTCCTTCTACAAAGAAGAAGTTATCAGACTGAACCAGGAAGCAAATGCTGCAAAAGCCGCAAAAAAAGCGAAGCAGATTTCAGATGATTCGCCGGAAAAACTCATTGGCTATTTCCCGATGAAAAACATTAACGACAAGCTTTCTGTCAAAAAGTATATTGATCTCATGCAGACCGCTACTGACTTCCGCTTTAATGTTTTTGACATGATCTCTGCCCTTGTTTACGCAAGGCTTGTCCAGCCATGTTCAAAATCAAAGACTTATGACGAAGTGATTCCAAAGCTTTTTGAATCCTACGATTTTTCTTTAAACCAGCTCTATGACGGGCTGGAGTATATCGGTTGCGAATACGAAAAGATCATTGAAATCTACAATCATCAGATCCAACAGATGTATCAGTTTGATACCTCTCATACTTACTTTGACTGCACTAACTTTTACTTTGAGATCGACAGGGAAGATGATTTCCGGAAAAAAGGACCTTCCAAGGAAAACAGAAAAGAACCGATTGTTGGTCTGGGACTCCTGCTTGATGCAAATCAGATTCCCATCGGCATGAAGCTGTTTCCGGGCAATCAGAGTGAAAAGCCGGTGATCAGAAATATCATTGATGATTTGAAAAAGAGAAACTCTGTGTCCGGCAGAACCATACAGATCGCCGACAAAGGGTTGAATTGTGCTGAAAATATCTTCCATGCGCTCAAAAATGGGGATGGATATATTTTCTCTAAGTCCGTAAAGATGCTTCCGGAAACGGAAAAGACCTGGGTACTGCTCCCTAATAATTACAGGGATGTAAAAAATGCTGCCGGGGAGACTTTGTATCGCATTAAGGAATGTGTAGATGAATTTGAATATAAATTTACCGAGTCTGAAACAGGCTCTTTAAAAAAGTTCCGGATCACAGAAAAAAGGATTGTTACTTTCAATCCAAAACTTGCCAAAAAACAGATCTACGAAATTAATAAAGAAGTTGAAAAAGCAAGGCTTCTGAAAGCTTCGCAGGCTAAAAAATCCGAGTATGGTGATTCTGCAAAATATGTCATTTTTACTGCTGCAGATAAAAAGGGCAACGACACAGATGGTAAAGTAAAAGTCACCATGAATGAGGAACTCATTCAAAAATCCCTGGAGCTTGCCGGATACAACATGCTGGTCACTTCCGAGATTTCCATGAAAGATAAGGATGTCTACAATGCATACCACAATCTCTGGAGAATAGAAGAATCCTTCCGGATCATGAAGTCACAGCTGGATGCCAGACCGGTATACTTGCAAAAACAGGATACCATTGTTGGACATTTTTTAATCTGCCATCTGGCCGTATTACTGACAAGATTACTGCAGTTCAAGATATTAAAAAATGGTTATAGTTCCGAAGAGCTGTTTGAATTCGTACGTGACTTCAGAGTTGCCAAAATATCAGACAGAAAATATATAAATCTATCGCATGGTACATCATTTATCAGGGAATTGTCAGAGCTGTGCAGCTTACCACTGACATCGTATTTTTTGAACGAAGGAGACATCAAAAAAATGCTAAGCCACAGGTTTTAATCCTTGGCTTAGCACCATGTTTTATACTTCAACTCCGAAAGTCAGGTTTTACAGGGAAATGTCCAGAGTTCAGACGCAAAAGATCCCCCTGGCGCATTAAAAATACTCCAGAGGGATCTTCATCATTCACAAATGATACATTTTACTAATATTTTCCAATATTACTTTGCAAACAGCACTGATTTATAATGACGTTCCAGTGTCACTAACAGGATATTTCCAAGTACACCGATAGCCAGGATCTCTCCGATCCCTACAGTCAGCATGGCATATGGAATCAGATCTGTGGAACCATATGCATAGCGCAGTACCCATGGAACAATAATGGTGTTGGAAAGGATCGGCGGAAGACATACCAGCCATTTATTTTTCTTTCCAAGATAGTAAGAACCAACTGCCCCGATCAGAGTTGCAATACTTCCGAACACTACATCCAGCGTTGCTGCACCGCAAAGCAGATTAGCAAGGAAGCAGCCAATGGTAACACCCGGAACTGCACTGGTTAAGAAGTACGGCAGCACACATAATACTTCTGAGACTCTGAACTGGATCGGGCCAAAGGCGATAGGCGCAACGATCATAGTCAGCACCACATAAAGAGCTGCAATAAGCGCACTCTGGGTAATAAAGCCAGTTCTTGATTGGTAATACTGTTTGTTCATTTTTCAATTCTCCTTTAGTTTTGTTTTACGAGTGGAAGGTCACGAACACTCGATTCATTTTACGCCGGGAATCGGCGAAAGCCTTATAAGACCTTGGTTTTTCAGGCTTTGCAACGAGTAGAAGTATAGCACAGCAAAAACACAAAATCAAGGTCACATTTTGATCATCTTTCCGAGAGTACATAAGATATAAAAGTGGGCTGCCTTAGAATCCCATCATGCTGAGTACCCCATAATATCCAATGGCGATGAGTGTAAATAAAGCAACCATCGGGATTGTCCTGCGTATCATACTGCCCAGGGAAGCCTTATAATCTTCCGAGCACAGAATCAGACATATGTGAGTAGGAGAAATCTGCATTGCCACATAACCGATACACATTAAAAGTGTAAACAGCGCCAGTCCTGTATGCCCTGGAGTGATCACTTCCATTGCCATAGGCATACATAATACAATAATAGCCTGAGTTCCAGCTACAATAGTTCCAAAGAGGAACAGAAGCACAAATACAAGGAATGTAGGGATCGGCAGCGCAGAGAAAAACTCCGGCAGTGATGTGATAACACCTGTTTCTGTAAGCAGCTCCTTGAAGATCATGATCAGCAGTGTACTGAGCAGTAGTCTGGCCTCAAAAGCAGTACGGATAAACGGAACCAGTTCTTTTCCATTAAAATGGTTTACAAATACATTTAATAAAATACAGATCCACACTGCGCCCCATACAGGCAGGTTAAAGATCAGGATCAATGCAATAGTCAGTGCAATGGCCCAGATACTCTGTACCAGAAGCTTCCAGTAATACCCTTTTGGCTGATCCGGCACCATTCCTGTATCCTTAGGCACCCGGCGTAGATAAAAGATCCAGCCTACAGCAAAAAGTGCTGCTACCATAGGCAGCATAGCTAAAATAAAGGTTCCTGCACTGACACGGCCTTCTGTAATCCCCAACGCAATAAAAATGCTGGTATAAGTAGGCACAAAAGCTTCTGATATATGGCGGAAATAAGATGTGATACATGCCTGTTCCGGCACACTAAGGTCAGAATCCTTTACACTTTCCCGAACAATAGGGCCGCAGATCAATACTGTGCTGGCAGCCGGAAGCATACCTAAAAGAAAAGGAACGATTGAAGCATTTACCCGGTTATTATTAAACAGACCGTTCATTGCAACCTGGGCATTGCTTAAATTTTTCCTTTTCTCCATCATCCTCTGCAAAAATGTAATGGAATAAAATACCACCAGCGTTTCAATGGTAGCTCTGGCTGTAGCCCCTTTTATGATGCCGTGGATCGCCACATCAGGAGAAAGGCCATATAAAAGGATCGTTGCAACAGATGCCGCGATCACAGCCATCCACATAGGCTTTTTCATCCACATTACGCCTATGATCACACAAAATACTAATACTAATTTTAAAATATCCATCCACTACACACAGAAACTGCTGCAAAACAGTTTTCCTCTCCTGCAGCAGTCCATATCTCCTTTCTGTTTCCAGCTCAATCCTTCGTCTTTTGCTTACTCTGCATTAAATGCTTATTCTGTCATGTGCACCGGCGGCTTTCTACGTTATTGGCAATAAAAAATGTAGGAGCAAACCAATAAACAGTTTTCATGCAGGAGGGGGATTGTACTTAAGTACGGCATTTTTTATGTGACATATCCAATACAGTAGAAAGGGCTCCTCCATGTATAATAAGCATTCGTTAGGCAATTGGGGACCTTTTGTGAGCATAGCGGACAGGGTGGAGGCATTGTTTGAACACGCGAAGCGTGTGAGTTTGCCGGAGCCCTGTCTAACTGGCGGCGGAACAAAAGGTCCTAAATTGCCGTGAATGCGTTTATACATGGAGGAGCCCTTTCGGACCCTATTGAACTAAATCCTAATTTCGAAAACGATGTACTAGCTTATCTTACTTATCCTTCCAGGCTCTCCGCGATCTTACGTGCTACATACACACCACTTGCAGATGCATGGGAAAGGGAATGTGTCACGCCGCTGCCATCGCCGATGATATAAAGTCCTTTGTGACGGCTTTCCAGGTTCTCGTCTACGTCTACTTCCATATTGTAGAACTTAACTTCTACACCATAAAGCAAAGTGTCATCATTTGCAGTTCCCGGTGCTATCTTATCCAGGGCATAGATCATTTCGATGATGCCATCTAATATACGCTTTGGAAGAACAAGGCTTAAGTCGCCGGGTGTTGCAGAAAGAGTAGGCACAAAGGTATTTTCCTCAATACGCTTTGGAGTGCTTCGTCTTCCGCGGATCAGATCACCGAAACGCTGTACGATAACACCACCGCCTAACATATTAGAAAGACGGGCAATGCTTTCACCATAGCCGTTGCTGTCCTTAAACGGCTCAGAAAAGTGCTTGGAAACTAACAGCGCAAAGTTAGTGCATTCTGTCTGCTTTTCCGGATCCTCGTAGCTGTGTCCATTTACAGTAACGATGCCATTGGTATTTTCATTTACAACGATTCCCTTGGGGTTCATACAGAAGGTACGTACATTATCCTCAAACTTCTCTGTACGGTATACGATCTTGCTTTCGTACAGCTCGTCTGTTAAATGGGAGAACAGCACTGCGGGAAGCTCTACGCGCACGCCAATATCCACACGATTGGACTTGGTGGGAATATCCAGTTCCTTACAGATATGCTCCATCCACTTGCTGCCGCTTCTGCCTACAGATACGATACATTTCCCGCAGTCATAAGACTGGTCATTGCTCCATACTCTGTATCCCCCATTTTCCAGGCACTCAATATGGCTTACAGGGGACTCGAAATAGAAGTCCACATGCTCTTTTAACTCATCATATAACTGGCCTAATACAACCAGGTTAATATCTGTTCCCAGATGACGGACAGAAGCATTTAACAGCTTCAGACGGTTCTGTAAACAGACTTTCTTTAAATTAGTTCCGGCTGTAGAGTACATCTTAGTACCTTCGCCGCCGTGAGCCATGTTGATCTCATCTACATACTGCATCAGCTCAGTAGCAGCCTTTTTGCCGATATATTCATATAAAGTACCACCGAAATCATTGGTAATGTTATATTTACCATCAGAGAATGCACCAGCGCCGCCGAAACCGCTCATAATAGAGCAGGACTTACATTTAATGCAGGCTTTGACCTTTTCGCCGTCAATAGGGCAGTGACGCTTCTTTAATGAATACCCGGAATCAAATACAGCAATTCTTTTATCACCGCATTTCTTCATCAGCTCATAAGCAGAATAAATTCCGCCAGGACCGGCTCCCACAATAATTACATCGTAATTCATTCTCAAAACTCTCCTTTTCACGTTAATGTACTCCCGGAATCTTTTTGTTCATGATTTTGAAAGTACATCTTAAATAGAATGATCTGTGATCTGCGTTCTGTCACCCATAAAAATGGACCTTATTTTTATTTTACCTTGTTTTGAGAAAAACTACAATAACCAAAAGTCTATTAAAATACGGTTATCACCTCAGGAACCAGCGCTTCCCCACAGCGTTCTCTTACATAAGTCTTCAAGCGTTCTGTATCAGCTTCAGAAACACCCCATACATCTGCCTGGAGCACCAGCTTATTTCCTTCCCCATAACGGACATAGGCCTCTGCCTTTGTAACACCGCCTGCACTCGCTAAAGCCTGTTCCAGCTTATAAAGGTCTAAGAACCTTCTGCCGGTGAGACCTTCCCGCATAACAGTACGTCCGCCCTGTTCCAGAAATTCCAGGCGGCCATCTGGCATGATACGTGCTTCTCTTCCTGTCTGGTACAGCATTCCCGGTCCATAAGGATTGGTGATCTTATCACTCCATCCAAGAGTGGGGTGATCCATGATATACAGCTTGCCCCAGGCTCCAAACGGCTGCTTACGGCAGCTTTCATCCAGTACATATGCCTTTATCTGCTCACCTTCATCCACTTCCGGGATCAGTTCACAGCCGGCTGCTTCATTAACTTTTCCTGCTTCTACGCGATAATGCAAAGGAAACAGATCTGGGGAAAGACGGTTTTTCAGACCTGCTGCCTGGCCTTCCTCTTCCATAGCTGCTACGATCTGCTCCATGACTGTCATAAACAGCTTTAGAAGCTGTGTATCAAACCGGTTCTTCCAATAACGCAGCTCATAATAATATCCCTTTTCATCCCACATAACCTGCAAATGGAATGGAAGTGCATCTAACTGTATTTTTTCGCGTTTAACCGGCCAGCCGCCAATCTTATTGATGTTTAAAATATCCCCCTGGTACTGGAAGAACATCTCATCTGCATGAAGATTGGAAATATAACAGCCCATGGTCTTCATGATCTGCTTTCCGGAGGTCTGAAGCAGCTCTTTTACGCTTTCATCCGCTTTCCGGGTGCAGCGGAAATAGTAGGTAAGGAATAATGGTCCCGCCAGACGATTCCATCTGCTGTCCGTTCTTCCACTGTGGATACTGGTGCTTACAGTATCTTTTTCATTGCTGAACAGACCAATGGAGTAATTAAAAGCAGTTAAGAACACTACATTTTCAGAAATACCATTTCTGCGGCAGAATGCCAGCAATCTGCCCCTGTTGATTCCCTTAAAATGCTCCTTTAAAACGCCGTCTTCTCCCTGTTCCAGATCATGGCAGTCACTTCTTGCAAGAATACTCTTGCGGATCTTAAAGCCCTTCATCAGGTCTGCAAAATAAGCTTCATTTTTCTGCCTGAGACCTCTGGCATCCCGTTCTTTTTCATCCAGAATATATTCATAAAATGTATATTTCTCTTTTTCTACCTGCTTTCCGGCATAAATAGCATTAATATCTTCAAACAATACATTCATGGTCATGCCGTCTCCCATAATATGGGCAATATCCAGGAACAGGTAGTTAGCAGACTCTGTCATATAGATGCCCGTATGGTAAAGAGGCTCATTTTCTGTATACATATAGGGACGTAACAACCCCTTTCTTGTCTCTTCCCATTGGTCATCACTTAAGGTGATCAGAGGAACATCCACCTTTTTCTCATCATTTCTAAAGTTTTTGTATGCGCCTTCATGAAGCTGGATCACACATTTCAACTCCGGATGTACATCAAACATTCTTTCTACTGCTGTTTTTAAGAGATACACATTTACATGTGGATCCAGTTTAAATAAAAATGGCAGATTAGCTGTAGTATTTCCACGCATTACATAGGCAAAATACAGCTGCAGGTTGGTCAGTGGGTAAATATCCCGGACTTCAAACCCCTTCTTTTCTTCAGCAGCCCGCTCTTTATAAAGAGCTTCCAGCTTCAAAACAGAAGCATGTTCTAGCAGATCATTTAAGGTCATAGAAAGCTGCAGCTTTTCATACAGGTCTGTAAGGAGCAGCACGCTTCCTAACGAATCCAGCCCCGCACTGTAAAACTCTGTATCAATACCAAAACGACTGTGTCCTAACACAGCAGATACTGCATCATAAATCTTCTGCTGGATATCATTTTCCGGTTTATGTACATTGACCTGCTCCTCTGCCTCCTGTTTCTTTTGGCTGAAATACTGGCTGCGGATGATCTTTTTAGATGAAGTCTTGGCAAAAGGGATATCCCGCAGGTGGAAACGGGCGATCTTTTTATAAGAAGGAAGTCCTTCATTGTGCTTTTTAATGATCTGTGCCACTGTCTCCTCAATATGGTCGATACCGGCAGCATCTGCGTACTTAAAGTTTGGATAGATCTCTGCTGCGATCATATCATCTTCCCCATACACCAGAATATCCTCGATCAGGCGGTCGTCCACAAACAGGTTCTCTATCTGCTCTGGAGCTACATTTTCACCATTGCTTAAAATGATCAGATTCTTCTTTCTGCCAGTAAGATACAGGAAATTCTCTTCATCTACATAGCCTAAGTCACCTGTACAAAGCCAGCCGTCCTCTGTGATCGCCTCTGCTGTCTTGTCCGGCTCCTTATAATATCCCATCATCACTGAGGGACTTTTTACCTGGATCTCACCGTCCACAATACGCACCTGGCACCGGTCCACGATCTTTCCTACAGATGCCACCTTATCCGGTCTGCTCCAATCCGGGGATGAGATCTTTGGGGAACACTCCGACATGCCATATCCCTGGGCAATAGAAATACCCAGACGGTTAAAATCAGCAGCCAGCTCCGGTGCCAGATAACCGCCACCGCTGATGATCTTGTGCAGGCGTTTTCCCAACACCTCCTGTTTAATGGAATTTATAGACCGGCCTGTGTCCTGTCTGGAAAGAATAGCGATCTTATTGTAAAGAGCCTTTGCCACCATAGGCACCATGCGGATCACAGTAGGCTGGAACAGCTGGATATGAGCAGCCAGACGGGCCATATCCCGGTTCAGGCACAAAATACTTCCATAACGCATTACCGTAAATACATCACCATTAATACAGAATACATGGTGGATCGGAAGAATATTCAGGTAAACTTCCTTTTCCGGATGATCCTTATCTGTAGTACAGAAACTATTATCCATCAGGTTTCGGTTAGAAAGCATAACTCCCTTTCCTCTGCCTGTTGTTCCTGATGTAAACAGCACCATAGCACAGTCTTCCTCGGAAACCACCGGATCCACGCTGATCCCTGTATATCCTTTTAAGATCTGGTCTGAGCACGGCACATGTTTTCCGTGCTGTAAAGAAATGCAGGCACGAAGGCGGGGGCATTTCTCTTTTACTGCTTCCACCAGACCATAGTGATCCCAGTCATAAAATAAAATATCCAGATCAGAGCGTTTTACATTATCAGCAAAGGTCTCCTCATTCAACTGTACATCCAGAGGAACTACTACATTTCCGCTGGCCATTACACCTAACAGAAATACCAGATAATGGTGGCTGCTGCTTCCTATTAATCCCACTCTCACCTTATGGCCTGCTGCTGCGTCCTGCTCCCGCAGCCAGGCGGCTACAGCATGGCACTGATCCGCAAATTCACCGTAGGTCACTTCATATACTACGTCATTTTCCTCATAACGCAAAAATACCCGTCCGGCATACTCTCTTCCCGTATTCCAGACCAGGTCTTGTACTGTCTTTGTATTCTCGTATGAAATCATGGCTTTTCTCCTTATAACTAAACCTGCTATTAGAAGTTTCTATACACATTGTTTATTAATGTCTATTAGTATACATTTATGCCCTAACTATAGCACAGTAGATTCCCACATGCAATGCTATTATTTTGAATTTCAAAGTATTTGTCGTGAAAATGTTGCCCAGCGGCTATGCGGACTGCGTGCCTACACGCACGGACGTATAGACATTTGGCAATTAAGCCTGCATGAGTAAGCAGGACGATAGCCCGGATTACGAATGTGGGCGGCAATTGTGAAAGTGCCGAAGGCACGTAACAACTGACTTTCATTTATAGCGGCATAAAAATACCCCGGACCAGTCATGGCTTCTGCCATGTTTGCTGGTCCAGGGTATCTTACTGTAGCTTATTTATCGCTTCCTTATGCAAGCGCTTCTTCTTCGTTTTCCAATAATGTACTTTCGTACTTATCCAGAATGATCGTCTGTATCATTTCCCTTGTACCGGAATTGATCGGATGGGCAATATCACGGTATTCACCATCTGCTGCCTTTCGGCTGGGCATAGCAATGAACAGTCCCTTCTCACCTTCAATGACTTTGATATCGTGGATCACGAACTCATTATCTAAGGTAATGGAGACAATTGCTTTCATCTTCCCCTCTTTCTCCACCCTTCTTACTCTCACATCTGTTACCTGCATGTTTCAATACTCCTTCCGTTTCTTCCGTCAGCCCCCGTGCTGCACCCCTTCTGCAGGAATCAGAAGAACGGGCCGCACTATGTTGTAACTTTTACAATGTATAACGTTCGTTCTTCTCAATGACGATCTTAATGTTCTCAGGTGTTCCAATATAAGTTGTATTAGCACGGATGGTATCCCGGCTTTCAACAATACAGTTTTCGATCACTGTATTATCACCAATATAAACGTCATTTAAAATGATAGAGTTTTTAATGATACAATTATTTCCTACGTATGCTTTCTTAAAGAGAATGGAATTCTCTACCGTACCATTTAAAATACAGCCACTGGATACAAGACTGTTCCTTACAACAGCGCCTGGATTGTATTTTGCTGGCGGAAGATCATCGATCTTCGTATAAACATCCGGATACTGTTTGAAGAAATAATCCCTCACTTCCGGCTTTAAGAAATCCATGTTGGTCTTATAGTAGGAATCAACAGTAGAGATATTGCTCCAGTAGCTTTCTAACTTATAAGCATAGACCCTCTTTAAGTTCTTGTAACGTACCAGGATATCATTTACCAGGTCGTATCTGTCTTCTGCCGCGCAGCGCTCCAGCAGTTCGATCAGCTGTCTTCTGCGGATGACATAGATACCACAGGAAATGGTGGTAGCATCAGAGGCCATAGGCTTTTCTTCAAAATCAGTAATGCGTCCGTCATCATTTAACTTAACGCATCCAAAGCGGGTAACATCTGTTCCCTCTTCCATATCCTTGCAGACAACAGTGATATCTGCTTTCTTCTCAATATGGTATTCCAGAACCTTGTTGTAATCAAGCTTATAGACGCCGTCACCAGAGGTGATAACTACATATGGTTCATGGCTGTTCTTTAAGAAAGTCAGGTTCTGATAGAGAGCATCTGCTGTACCACGGTACCAGTCTCCGTTTTCAGGAGTAATGGATGGTGTAAATACATACAGCCCGCCCTGCTTACGTCCGAAATCCCACCACTTGGAGGAACTCAGATGAAGGTTTAAGGATCTGGAGTTATACTGTGTAAATACAGCCACATTCTGAATGTGGGAGTTTGTCATATTGCTTAATGCAAAGTCAATACTGCGGTAGCTTCCTGCAACCGGCATAGCAGCCACTGCTCTTTTACTGGACAGTTCCCGCATCCTCTTGCTGTTACCACCTGCTAATACGATACCGATCGCTCTCATTTCACGCCACCTGCCTTTATAATGTAATTTCCGCTTGCCAGTAATCCATCAGGATAGTCGCCTACGGTGGTCTCGCCTGCTATAGCGGTATTCTTTCCGACCTTTACGCCGTCCGGGATAATGGAGTTCTCACCAATGGTGGCCAGGTCAAACTGATATACCTTCTGGTCATATGTACTTGGTGCGTATTCGCCAACACCGATCTGAACATCAGAACCAACTTTTACATTTTCTGCGATAATGGCCTTTTCAACAGACGTACTTGCTCCAATGACGCTTCCCTGCATAACAATGGAATCCTTAACTACAGCACCCTTTGCAATGGTAACGCCTGCGCCGATAACAGAGTTGATAACCTCACCATAAATTTCAGTTCCTTCTCCAATGATACTTCTCTCAACATGGGCTTCGGAAGCTATGTACTGAGGCGGGATCACATCACTCTTAGTATAGATCTTCCAGTATTCTTCATACAGGTTGAACTCAGGGATAATATCGATCAGCTCCATATTTGCTTCCCAATAGGAACCAAGAGTACCTACGTCCTTCCAGTAACCATTGTACTCATACGCAAAGATCCTCTCGCCCTTTGCGTGGCAGTATGGAATGATATGTTTTCCAAAGTCACATCCAGGCTCGTCCTTCATCTTGATCAGGGCTTCCTTAAGAACCGGCCAGCTGAAGATGTAAATACCCATGGAAGCTAAGTTGCTTCTTGGAACAGCTGGTTTTTCCTCAAACTCTGTAATACGGTTGTGCTCGTCTGTGATCAGGATACCGAAACGGCTTGCTTCTTCAATCGGTACCGGCATAGCAGCAATGGTGATATCCGCATTGTTTGCTTTGTGATAATCAAGCATCACTTCGTAGTCCATTTTGTAAATGTGGTCACCGGAAAGGATGAGCACATACTCTGGATTATATGCTTCCATATACTCCAGGTTCTGAAAAATCGCATTGGCAGTACCGGTATACCAGTCACTTCCTTTGCTTCTTTCGTATGGAGGTAAGATCGTCACGCCACCAACATTTCTGTCCAAATCCCACGGAATACCAATTCCGATATGTGAATTTAAACGTAAAGGCTGGTACTGTGTCAGGACACCAACGGTGTCAACACCTGAGTTGATACAGTTACTCAGCGGAAAATCAATGATTCGGTACTTCCCCCCAAAAGATACCGCCGGCTTGGCTACTTTCTGTGTAAGAACGCCAAGACGGCTTCCCTGTCCGCCAGCTAAAAGCATGGCAATCATTTCTTTTTTAATCACGTTATCACCTCTTGCTGTTATATAATTTTGGTAAACATAATTATACCACAAACTTTATAAATAGTACACAAATATTTAAATATATTTTGTGTTTTTTATGCAGTTTTCCGACATTTTTCGATATCATGTTTTATATTTTACACTTTTCCCAAGATGTTGTGCCCTAAAAATCCTCCGGGCACTATATGTCCCCTGCCATCAACCAAGTGCGTTGATAGGTGAGACTGCTCTTTTCTTGCCTAGAAATGCACACAAATAGCCTAAGAAACCCCGCAGAAACGCATGAAAACCTTGAAACATTACGTGAAATACCTTATAATACCTAATAATATTGCAATTTTGCTTTTAGAAATTTTGTATTGGAGAAAAGGAGATATTACTCATCATGGATTTAGTTACAGTAAGAGAACTTTATAAAAATCCGGAAAAGTTCCTGGACAAGGAAATTACCGTTGGCGGATGGATCCGCAGCCTTCGCGATTCTAAAGCATTCGGTTTCATCGTTATCAGTGACGGAACTTATTTTGAGACCCTTCAGGCTGTTTACCATGACACTCTGGAAAACTTCGCACAGGTTTCCAAATTAGGTGTTGGAACTGCCATTATTGTTAAAGGTACTTTAGTTGCTACTCCACAGGCAAAACAGCCTTTTGAGATCCAGGCTACTGAGGTTACTGTTGAAGGTGCATCTGCACCTGATTACCCACTGCAGAAAAAGCGTCACTCATTTGAATATCTGCGCACCATCTCACATTTACGTCCAAGGACCAACACTTTTCAGGCAGTATTCCGTGTGCGTTCTTTGATCGCATATGCTATCCATCAGTATTTCCAGGAAAAGGACTTTGTTTATGTCCACACTCCATTGATCACCGGAAGTGACTGCGAAGGTGCAGGAGAAATGTTCCAGGTTACTACTTTAGACTTAAACAACGTACCTAAAAATGAGGACGGCACCATTGATTACAAGCAGGATTTCTTCGGAAAGCCAACCAACCTGACTGTAAGCGGCCAGTTAAATGGTGAAACCTACGCTATGGCATTCCGCAATATCTATACCTTCGGACCTACCTTCCGCGCAGAGAACTCCAACACCACCCGTCATGCTGCTGAATTCTGGATGATCGAGCCGGAAATGGCTTTCGCTGACCTGGATGATAATATGCGTGTTGCAGAAGGCATGTTAAAATATGTGATCAAGTACGTTTTAGAGCATGCTCCGGAAGAAATGAACTTCTTCAATAACTTCGTAGACAAAGGTCTGTTAGACCGTTTAAACAACGTTCTCAACTCTGAATTCGGACGCATCACCTATACTGAGGCTGTTGATCTGTTAATGAAGCACAATGACAAATTTGACTACAAGGTATCCTGGGGCTGCGACCTGCAGACTGAGCATGAGCGTTACCTGACTGAAGAGATCTTCAAGAAACCTGTATTCGTTACCGATTATCCAAAGGAGATCAAGGCATTCTACATGAAGATGAACCCAGACGGCAAGACTGTTGCTGCTGTAGACTGTCTGGTTCCTGGAATCGGCGAGATCATCGGCGGAAGCCAGCGTGAAGATGACTATGACAAGCTGGTTGCAAGAATGGATGAGCTGGGACTTAAGAAAGAGGATTACGGATTCTACCTGGATCTTCGTAAATACGGTTCTACCCGCCATGCAGGCTTCGGACTTGGCTTTGAGCGCTGCGTAATGTATCTGACCGGTATGTCCAACATCCGCGACGTTATCCCATTCCCAAGAACTGTTAATAACTGCGAACTGTAAGCCAAGGGAACAAAAGTGCAGGTGCTGTTCGTGCTTGCACGATAAGGCATCTGACTTTGGTTTCCGCCAAAAACATGAAGAAGAAGCGATTTGCATTGCAAATCTGCGGATTCTGAATGTTTTTAGAATTGCGGGAGCAGCGCAGCTGCGTAGCAATTCGTTGGCTTACTAGCACTCTCCGGCGCAAAACATATTTTTTTGTTTTGCGCCGTTTTTAGAATATGTACTCTCGGAATCTTTTTGTACTTGATTTTGTGAGAAGATTTTTTGTCAGTTGTGCCCAAATTTCTGAGGGTTGGCGTTGCGTCCGCCTCTGAAATTCGGGTGCAGCTGGCGGAAAATCAGCCGCAAAGGCAAGTGCAGGAAAGACTCCGAGAGTACATGAAATTCCAAAGGAGGATTCCATGAAATTTATCCATACAGGCGACATCCACTGGGGAATGACTCCCGATGCAGATAAGCCCTGGGGAAGTGAACGGGCCCAGGCGATCAAAGATACCTTTAAGAAGATCATTGCCCAGGCTGGGAAAATGCAGGCGGACTGTCTGTTCATCAGCGGTGATCTGTTCCATCGCCAGCCACTGGTACGGGACTTAAAAGAAGTCAACTATCTGTTTACCACCATTCCCAATGTAAAAGTCATTCTCATTGCCGGGAATCATGACCGCATACGGGATAATTCTGCCCTTTTAAGCTTTGCGTGGAGTCCAAACGTTACATTTCTCATGGAGCCCACTTTAAGATCCGTCTATTTTGAGGATATCAATACTGAAGTTTACGGCTTCAGCTACCACACCACTGAGATCAAAAAACCACTGTTAGAAGACATTCAGGTTCCTTTAAACAACCGCATCCAGATTCTTATGGCACACGGCGGTGATGCTTCCCACCTTCCATTAAACTTTAATAGCCTGGAGTTATCCCCATTTTCTTACATTGCACTGGGACATATCCACAAACCTCAGTTGATCGCTGAGGATAAGATGGCTTACTGCGGTTCACCTGAACCTTTAGACCTGACAGAAACCGGCATCCACGGATATTTTACCGGTGAGATCCATCCTGTGACCAGAAAACTGACCCATCTGGAGTTTGTTCCTGCCGCCTCTCTCCAGTACATGCCATTAGCCGTGAACGTATCAAAGGAAACAACAAACGGTGAACTGGCAGACCGGATCGAAGCAGAGATCAAAAAGCGTGGCACAAACAACATCTACCGCTTCCGCATCAAAGGCATGCGTGATCCGGATATTGAATTTGACTTGTCCTCCCTGCAAACGTTCTACCGCATTGCAGAAGTCATTGACGATACAGAACCGGATTATGATTTTTCTGCCCTGTTTGCAGAACATTCCAGTGATATGATCGGCTTCTTTATCCAGGCACTCCAGAATGACGATATGGGGCCTGTAGAAAAGAAAGCGCTGTATTACGGCGTCAATGCCCTGCTTCACACCACTGACGAAAGGAGCTAAGCCCATGAAAATACTCAGTCTGCATATTGACGGCTTTGGAAAATTTCATAACCGGGATATTTCCTTTCAGGACGGCTTAAATGTGGTCTACGGAAAAAATGAAGCCGGAAAATCTACTTTACATACATTTATCAAGGGCATGCTCTTTGGTATTGAACGCCAGAGAGGACGTGCTTCCAAAAACGATACCTACTCCAAATTCCAGCCATGGACCCAGAGCGGTGTCTATGAAGGCTATCTCCGTGTGGAATGTGACGGGCAGATCTACCGGATCGAGCGCCGTTTCCAGAAAGGTGACAAGCGCCTTTGTGTCATTAATGAAACTACTGGAAAAGAAGAGGAGAATAACAAGGCTTTATGGGACAAGCTGCGCTGCGGCCTGTCTGAAACTGCTTATGATAATACCATTAGCATTGGACAGTTAAAATGCGCCACAGACGGTGGAATGGTTTCGGAGCTGCGAAATTATATTGCAAACTTAAACACCTCCGGAAGCATTGCCTTAAACATCACAAAGGCCAGTGCTTATTTAAAAGCACAGCGCAAGCAGTTAGAAGCCCGTTTTGTGCCGGAAGCCGCAAAAAGCTATACAGCAGCTCTCAGCGAGATCCGAAGGATCGAACAGGAAATATCTGCCCCTGAATATGCCAACCACTTAACAGCAAAGCGCCAGGAACGGGGACTGGTGAAAGAGGAATTAGATAAAAAACAAAAGGAAAAAGAACAGCTTCTGGAAAAAGCTGCAAAAGGCCGCCAGATCTTATTAAACAGCCAGTTTACAGACCAGGCATCTGTAGAAAAGTACCGCAATGAGACCAGACAGCATTTTGAAGATCATGCCAGTGCAAAAGCCGCCTGCAATAAGCGTTCCAGATCCGTAGGGGCATTTTTACTGATGTTCCTGGCAATGCTTGGGATCGGAAGCAGTTTGTTCTTCCTGCTGGCCCCGGAAACCGGGATTTCCCTGTTATCCAGTCTGGCTCCCAGATTTTTACAGCTCTCACCTGCCACGTTACAGCTTCCGGCGCTTTTATGCGGGCTTTGCGGGATTCTTTTCCTGATTGCCGGGATCATGTTAATAAACCGCAGCCGCCATTTTAAAAAACAGCTGGATACCGAAACACGGCTGCTTCAGGAAATTTTTTCAAGACATCTCCAGGATGCTTCTATTTCCCAGAAAGCCCTGGATGCCCTGGAAGAAAAGCTGGCTGGTTTCTTGCGGTTAAGTAAAGCTGTAGAACAGTCAGAAAATACCTTAAAAACTATGTCTGAAGAGATCAGCAGGCTTCAGCAGACGGAAGATGGTGTATCTGAAGAGATTGAGAAACAGCAGCGTATCCAGTGGGAACTGGAACAGAAATTAGAGCAGCTGGCTGCAAAGAAAAATGAAGCAGAACACTTAAAACATATTCTTGCGGAAAATAAGTACATCCAGGAAGAATTAGATGCTGTGGATCTGGCCCAGGATACAATGACCAATTTATCCACCACCATCCGTGATTCATTTGGGCTTTACTTAAATAAGACCGCTTCTGAACTGATCGAAGGCATTACCGGCGGCATCTACCGCAGCATGAGCATCGACCAGGACTTAAATATATTTATGAACACACCAACCCGCCTTGTCCCTATTGAACAGGTCAGCAGCGGCACCATGGACCAGATCTATCTGGCCGTCCGCCTGGCTGCTGCCAAGCTTGTTATCGGTGACAAAGGCAATATGCCTCTGATCTTTGATGACAGCTTCGCTCTATACGATGATGACCGTTTAAAAACTGCCCTGAAATGGCTTTCAAAAGCCTGGGACAAGCAGTGTATTATCTTTACCTGCCATCAGAGGGAGAAAGAAATATTAAAAGAGGAAGGTATTACACATCAGATCATACAGATCTAAACCATATATGACAACAAAATGGGATCGTTTCCCAGATCTATCCCTTACAAGGGAATGAGGAAGCCATGGGACTAAATATGTTAGAGCATCCGACCAGAAGGCGGGAGGGGATATAAAAGACCTTTTGGATGCCTTTCAGGCTGTTTTTGAACCTTTTGTAAAGAAAAAGAATCTGGTGTACCAATGCAACATGGACGTACAGCATGAATATATGATCTGTGATGTGACAAAACTGCGGGAGATCGTTTTAAATATCATCAGTAATTCGGTTAAATACACCGGAAGGGACCTTTAATGTAATCTTAATAGATGTGATGATGCCGGTTATGGACGGACTGTAAGCAACCAGGGCAATCCGGGCACTTGAAAGAACAGACCCAAAAACCATCCCGATCATTGCGCTTACGGCCAATGTACTCTTTGAAGATGTGAAAAAATGCTATGACACAGAGATGAATTCTCACCTGCCAAAACCCATTGATGTCAGAAAAATAGCAGGTATCATAACGGCATTTATAAAGCAGGTAAAATGAGAAGAGAATGAAAAAAAGATAGAGTAAAATAAACCGAAGAAAAAGGGATATTGCCTGGATAAAAGAATCGGGCAGTATCCCTTTTTATGTACAATGGAAACGAATTTTTATGTCCGATCAGCTGTTTATAAGTGCCCACAGGTGAAGAACCGGTTGCCAACCCCAGTACGCAGTCCGGTTCCATAATGATCTGGGCGGAAATGATGTTAGCAGCTTTCCGGCTTAAGTCCTGATAGTTTATTGCTTTGTATATAACCATAATATACCCCTTTCTTTCCCAGACACTTTGCCTGGAAAATCTTCTCCTGTTATTAAGTATACCTGGAAAAAAAGAATTGCAAGCTATCCTTAAGTACCGGAAAAGGAACGTTTATAATGGATGTAAAAGACGGACCACAAATAGATTTTATGGGCACGTGCAATTCCAGAAAGAGATATTGGCGGCTATCATCCAGCTCTATACTGAAAATCGCCCTCCCAAACGAAAGGCTTGAGAAGGTCGGATTCTATTTCTTTTGTTCGTACTACCGCAAGCCTGTAGTGATACAAACAGAGGAAGGGTACGCATGGTATTCAAGATAGGTTTAGTTGGTATCACAGCAAGTCTACACGAGACGGTACTTCGGCGTAGACGGTGCAAAAGATTACTTTCTTCCCATTAAATCCTTTTGATGGTTTGAGATAACCTGATGATTTTTAGCCAACGTAGCCCGAAAAGATAAAAGCAAACGCAAACGAACACAAGGCAACGCATATCCATGTGACACCGCCTAAAGCGATCGGTTTTAAGCCCTTAGAGAATACGTCTTTAAACTTAATTTTAAAACCAACACCGGCAAGCGCTGCTGAGAATAAAAACTTTCCGAGCTTAGAGAGAAAACTAACGCCTGTATCAGAGAACACGCCTATAGTATTCAGACCTGCCATAAGGACAAACCACAGAATAAACATCGGAAAAGATTTTTGAATCACCGAAAAGATGCTGCTATTTTGGGACTCAGCACTGTCCTTTTTTGATTGAGCGGCTATTATAAATGTCCATGCCAGAGCAACAAATATCAGCATGGTTGTACGAACAAGTTTAACATTAAGTGCTCCTTGAAAAGAACTATCTCCAATCATGCTCTGGTAAGTTGCCTGTGCACCGGCTACAGAGGATGTGTCATTGATTGCTGCACCTGCAACAAAGGCAAACTGATTTGGAGTGAATCCCAATGCGGTCATTAAATACGGATAAGAAAATGCTGCCAGTGTATCGAAGAGGAAAATTGCTGCCATTGCAAAAGCAATTTCCTCTTCTTTCGCTTTAATTATACGACTTAATGTTGCAATAGCGGTACCTCCACAAATAGCAGTGCCTCCACCAACTAAAATGGAAGTATTTTGGGTAACGCCTAGTTTTTTGCCAATTAAAAGTGCAACACTAAAGCTAAGAATAATATTGATAACAATCAGAGGCAACGCCTTTACACCGGTTCCGAGAATTGCCGCAAAGCTTAGTGTTCCACCAGTTGCAATAGTACCCCAATTTAAGAATTGTTTTGAGCAATAGGTGGTACCTTCTTTGAATTCTTTACTCACCGTGGGTAACAAATTGCAGAAAACCATGGTAACCAGCAAGGCAACCATCGGTCCGCCAATAACTGTGCGTCCAAGTAAGACCTTTTGTAGCGAAGTGCTCTGATTTGCTAATGCTCCAATGATAAGGCATAATATAATAGCAAACATTTTTCCATATTTTATGCTATTTTGTTTTTGACTCATGTGTACTCCTTCCGATGTTCCTATCGAGACAAATATTGTATCCTCTAAAAAACATGCTCTTGAACAACATTTGAATTTATTTGCACATATTTGTATCATACCGTGTGCGCTGGTCTGTATTCCGAGTGAAGGATTGTGATTCAATCACATGCAGCAATGCATTCAATCTCCACGAGAGCTTCTTTGGGCAGACAAGATATCTGACAAGCCGCCCTAGTACATCGTTTTCGAAATAACTATACCACTCACTTGTCTGCGGATCAGTACAGTTATTTACGAAACGATGTACTAGTAGGAAAAGGGCGGAGAAGAATTGAGCATAAGCATTGTTTATTGCCGCAAGATCAGCAATAATTCCCTAAAATTTTTCTACGATGATCTATTGAGAATACAGCGAGATGAGAAAATAGATTCCAGGGGGGTGCCAATGGCACCCCCTGGTGATTCGTTATAAATCAGGATGTAACAGCAATTATTCTACACCGTTGAGAATAGTGTTTTCATAAGCAAACAGTGCAGGAGAACCACCAGTATGCAAGAACAGAACATTTTTGCATCCTTCAAAGTATCCTTTTCTGATCAGATCAAGGAAACCAGCCATAGTTTTGCCTGTATACACAGGATCCATCAGGATTGCTTCTGTACGAGCCAGAAGCTGGACAGCATCAACCATGCCCTGAGTAGGCAGGGAATAGCCAGGACCAACATAGTCGTCAAATACAACAACTTTATCCTTGGTAGGCTTATTTTCACAGTCGAGTAAATCCATAGTACGCTGTGTCAGGTTGAAAACGGCATCAGTCTGAATTTCCTTTTTACGGTTGACGCTAATTCCTGTGACTGGAATATTAGCATTATTGCCCAGAATACCAGATAACACTCCGGCATGAGTTCCAGTGGATCCAGATGGGCAAATAATATGATCGAAGTTTACTCCCATATCGAAGGACTGCTGCAGCAGCTCTTGTGCGCAAGATACATAGCCAAGGGCACCAAGAGGGTTAGAACCGCCACCTGGAACTACATAAGGTTTACGTCCCTGTGCACGCAATTCATCAGCCAACTGATTCAGAGCCCCAAGCATATCGGTTCCGCCAGGAACTACCCGAACGGCTTCTACGCCTAAAAGGTTGAACAGGAAGTTATTGCCGGATGCTTCAGGATTGTAGCTATGAGCCACACGCTCTTCCAGCACCAGCTGGCATTTCAGTCCTTCCTTAACAGCTGCTGCCAGAGTCAGACGGCAGTGGTTAGATTGCACAGCTCCACAGGTCAGAATCGTATCACAACCCTGCTCCAGTGCCTCAGCCATCAGAAATTCTAACTTTCTGGTCTTATTTCCACCACCGGTTAGCCCAAGCAGATCATCGCGCTTCATGTAGATATTAGGACCACCCATAACCTTGGTTAGATTGGCCAGATACTCAATTGGGGTATCATAATAGGTGTATCTTCTTCTGGAAAATTTGGCAAGATTCATAACATTATTCCTCCGTATAGGTAATTTTTTTTGGATGACTGTACGTCCATCTGGCATCATAATAACATCAATTACATAATGTAGTGAAGATACGGCTTTTCAATAGTATGTTATAACTATATACATATAACAAAAAGCAGTATCGAACAAAGCAATCGTGTGAACCATTTAAACATTCTGCGATTCACAAACACGGTTTGTGCGGTACTGCTTATTATTAATTTTTGTTTTGGATAAAAATGTTTAGACTTAGCCGAGAGCCTCAAATATAAAATTTCACACAGTTCATGCCTTTTCCCACGTAAACATATTTTCACAGTATTGGTCAAAGTAGCCCTCTAGCATGGATAAAAACTGTTCTTCCTGTAGGGAAGAATTCTGCGATTCCGATGTCAGATACCCTGTGATAAATCTAATATTTATATCTGCAAACGGGACATATACAAGTTGTCCCATATCAACAAATGGATTGCAAAGATTTAACGACTTTTGCCCTACACAGTAGCTATTTTCACTCATTGTAAGATAATGTAACATACTACGGTTGTTGTTAAACACAGGCCCCCCCTGCTGCCTGAAGAAAACATTGGGCAAGGGATTGTTTTCAACGGGTTTCTTTTTTCCAGAAATTTTGATATATTCTGCAAGAAAATTCATTCCATGAAGTTGCTCCAGATAAATCTTGTCCAGTTTGGACAAAGGAGACTTGGTGTTCAATACAGCATATAGTGGTTCATTTACCAACGGGGTAAATACCATGCCCATAGAATGAAATTTTTGAATGGATGCTTCATATTGACTGGATGTTACATAATGTAACCCAATATTACAATTTCCACGATAAACTTCATCTGGGACCTGCCCGTTTGGCATTTCAATAAGATTTCCCACAAATTTTTTGGAGGAACCGCTTCTTAAAAATTGCTGAAACAAGTTCATCATTGTAAATGATGGCATACTGCTTATGTTTAGCTCTTGGGAACCACATTCATATTGATTGTGTAAAGATTCTGCCTGTTGTGTAAGCTGAATAATTTCCTTTGAGATATTCAAAAATTCTTTTCCAGCATCTGTAAGAGAAATCCCTTTGTTGCTGCGCTTCAGCAGAGTTACTCCCAACTGCTGCTCTATTTTCCTGAGAGTCTGGCTGAGATAAGGTTGAGATATATATAGATTTTCTGCTGCACGATTAATGGATCCTGTCTGGCATACTTCCTTCATATAGTAAAAATATTCCATTTTAAGCATAATTTCTCTCTCTTTCTCCAAGAAGTGGCGTGATTTTGTGCTAATATCAATATTATACTACTTTTATTATAACGTATATATTATAACACGATATTGTAAATAAGTTATTGTACCTTTTCTATATAAAGAATATAATTATGTCATCCAAATATATGATTAGTGCACAAAAGTCGTTTGGGTTTGGAAAACGTTAATTTTGCTAGCATAATCGTTTTTACGGCAGAATTGCGAAGTAGTCATGCATTAAAAAAAATATACTTATTGAGGTGCGGTTATGGAACATGTATTGTTTGCGGTTGCTATCTTTATTGCCAATATCATTCAGGGATTGACAGGTTTTGCGGGTTCTCTTCTGGCAATGCCCCCTTCAATCAACATTCTTGGTTTAATCCCTGCAAAGGTTGCAGTAAATACGTTTGGTTTGGTCAGTTCTGTCATTCTTTTTGTTAAAAATTTCCGGAAGCTGGAATGGAAAGAAGCCATTAAAATTATTATTTTGATGGGACTGGGTCTCGGTACCGGAATGGCTTTGACAAATATTGTTGAAGGCAATATTTTACTCTATATTTACGCTGTTTTTATTATCTTGGTTGCATTGAAGGAGATGTTCTACAAAGGGAGTCTGGATTTTAATGAAATTGGATTGATCATTGTCCTTTTTATGGCAGGCCTTTTTCAGGGACTCTTTGTTTCCGGAGGTCCTCTGCTTATCATTTATGTATCTAAGAAAATCAAAGATACTAATGCGCATCGTGGAACTCTTGGATTAATTTGGATTTTTATGAACGCTTCCATGATGGTTCAGCAAATTTCTAGTGGACTGTTTACTACTTCCAATATTACTAATATTTTGATTGGTCTACCTGCAGTATTCCTGGGCGTATGGATTGGTGGAAAACTAGCTCAGAAGCTGGATCGGCAGAAGTTCCTGCGAATCGTATATATTCTGCTGATCATCTCTGCATTGACCCTTATACTGTAAAATGACTGAATGTGGGAGGATTTCAATATGAGTATTTGTTTTAGTGAAAAAAAAGAAGGTATTGTGGCCATTGCTGGGCACGTAGGGTGTGGTCATTGCCACAGTTTGAATAATCAGGTTCAGGATGACTCTTCGGGATTATCTACAGTTCTGGAAATTTTAAAAGAAGCATCGGGAATTTCTATGGAATTAGAGGATATTCTTTTTGATGGAAATTGGATTACGGCTGTTATGAAGAACGGTGGCATTGGAAAAGGGTATGCGCGGCGAGACATTACACCCCAGGAAAAAAAGATGATCCGGAAACTCATTGGAAAAGAGGTTATCAATACACATACGTTGGTGCTGGATGTTTTCGGACGTTTTTACGGACAAGGTATCTCAGAAACGCCGGTTGCATTGCAGACTGCTTTGGCAAATGCAGCTGTAAATGGGTTTGTTGTCAATTTCTCTCAAAATTTTGTTCACTGTGTTGAGGATGTTGGCGATAATATCGGTCAGATTGCTGGTACAGTTGTAAATATTGATGGTATCGACGTATCTATTCTTGCCACAGTAAATGCGTCAAAGGGGGGACTTGGTCCTCTGGAGGATCTTGAGGGAAATTCAACTTGTGGTGCAAAAGGGAAAGTTATTCGTTCCCTTGGCATGGATCATTTGCCGACTTTGGTTGTCGAAGCTATGATTTATTCTAGTTTTTCCGATGGCTTAACGGAAAATACCTATTTTGTTCGGGCAGATGAAGAAGACGATAATCCATATGTAGCCAGAGCATTTATGGAGGCAGGAAAAAAGCTGGGGCTTCCAGTATATTATAGGAAAGGCGGAATGAAACGTGGACCCGGAGGGCTGCGTAAAAATACGCAAATGGTTGCTGATAAAATAGTCCAGCTTGGTAAGGCGCTTCATGATGCAGAAACAAGTTTTGAGAAAATATCGATTATTGGAGACTTAGCGCTGACTGTTAGTCAAGATTGCGGCGGTGTCAGTTTTATGAGTAACGAACTCCACGAGCAAATCGGTGGAGCAGGTATGATTCCAAGAACAGCTGCTGTTATTAATTTGGTGACTTGTGATATGTACCATGCAGAGAATCCCATCCCTTATATGACCGAAGAAACTGTTAAGCAATATGTTGCTTTGACTATCGAGACAATGAAAATTCTCGGAGCATCTGTAGAAGAAGCAACTCGGCATATTACTGGCTAACATATCGCAACGTTAAAATCAGTTCAGTAAAAACAACAAGAGGCTGTCGCTTTAACGAATGAATTTTCGTGAAGCGACAGCTTCCTTTTTACTGTTTTAAGAATAAAATCCATCAAAAAACGCTTTTTATTATAGCCGCTTTTATTCCTGTATTTTAGTGTAATACCGCACCAGCGATCACACACAGCACTATGGTGATGATCATATCCGGCAGTGTATTTCCCACCGGCAGATCTACATTCATCAGAATACGGTACAGGACAAAACCAATGGCCCAGATCACCAGATTTCTAGCATCAAATGCAGTCCTTCTTCTGTCTCTGTGTAAGATAAAATAGTCAGCGATCTGAATAGCGATCATCGGGGCGAAAACAGAACCGATGAGATACAGGAAACCTGTAATATCATCCATTGGAAATACAATTGCTCCAATGGTTCCTACAACCGTTACTGCCACAGCCACATACTGGCCTTTAAACTGCGGGAAAATAGACTCATTGGAGATACCTGCAGAGTAAGCATCAAGGAAGGTAGTTGTTACCGTTGAAAATACTACAATGATCAGGGCGATCACGCTTAAACCAGCCTTTAACATGATCTGGGCAATGTCAGACTCACCGGTTAAGATAGATGCGCCCATACCGATCACATACATCCAGCAGCTTACCAGACCGTATACAACAGCGCTGACTGCAGTTGCTGCCACAGGCTTCTCTGCCTCTCTGGTATAGTCACTGATCAGCGGCAGCCATGACAATGGCATGGCAACTGCCAGTTCTACTGCTGCGCCAAAGGAAAGACTGTCATCTGGCTGGGAAAGAACGGTATTTCCACCAAAGAAAATAACCTTGCAAAGCACCAGTGTCAGTAAAAACAAAGCTGTCATTGCCACTGTATTGATCTTTCCAAGATTGGTAATGCCAACCATGATCCACACAACGATCAGGGCACCAATGACCAGGCACCAGATCCAGTGTCCAGATGAGAAGATGCCACCTGCTGCCAGAGCACCGTCATAGATCATAATAGCCGTCCAGCCTACTAACTGTAATACATTTAACAGGGCGAAAAACAGGCCGCCCTTGTTGCCAAAGCTGCTTTTTACTGTCTCCATAGCGCTTAAACGGCTCTTTCCGCCGATGACGCCTGCTAAAAACAGAAGGACGCAGCCGATCACATGTCCTACGATAATGGCTGCAAAACCTTTTCCAAAACCTAAAGTGGAAAAATAAGTACCTGTGAGAATCTCTGCCAGGGAAACACCTGCTCCAAACCAGATCAGCCCATTATCAAAAAGAGAGGTTCTTCTTTCCATAATTACTTTGCCTCCCTTGTATATTCATTATCAATGGCAAAACCATGATCCATAGGTCCGCTGCCTTTTCCAAGGTCCAGCATAGCTGCCAAAGCACCTGAAATATAGTCCTTTGCCCGCTCTACGCTGGTTTCCAGATCAAAGCCTTTTGCCAGGTTGGAAGCAATGGCTGATGATAAGGTACAGCCGGTTCCATGGGTATTTGGATTGTCAATACGCTTTCCAGAAAACCAACGGCCTTTTCCTTCACTCCAGAGCAGATCATTTGCATCATTTAATTTATGCCCTCCTTTGCAGAGAACAGCGCAGTGATAGGTCTCAGAGATCTTCTTTGCTGCTGCTTCCATATCTGCGGCAGATGTGATCTTCATACCGGTCAATTCTTCTGTTTCCGGGATATTTGGCGTTAAGATCTTTGCCAGTGGGAATAATTCTGCCTTTAATGTTTCAATGGCATCTTCACTGATCAGTCTTGCCCCGCTGGTGGCTACCATAACCGGATCTACTACCACGTTCTTTGCATCGTACTGCTTTAATTTTGCTGCAATCATACAGATCAGTTCTTTATCTGATACCATACCGATCTTTACTGCATCCGGGTAAATATCTGTAAAAATGCAGTCTAATTCCTGTCCAAGAAATTCTGGAGTGGCATTTAAAATTGCCTCTACTCCTGTTGTGTTCTGCGCAGTCAGTGCTGTGATCGCGCTCATGGCAAATACTCCATTTGCCATCATTGTCTTAATGTCGGCCTGAATACCGGCGCCTCCGCTGGAATCGCTTCCAGCGATCGTTAATGCTGTTCTCATTCTCATCTTCTCCCTTCTCAGCATTCCCGCAGTGTATACAATATATGTAATGTACTTATGTTCTCTCGGAATTGGAGAATACATTACAACATCCTGTTGATCACTGCAGGCCACGTTTTATTATGCGACACAAAGTGGTGCCCCCAATATGCCGCCTGGAAGACCTGAAAACTGTGCCATACACCGCCCTGCTTATCTCTAACGGTAAAACGACGATACATGACAACTAAACGGACATGCCTGCTGACGCAGGCATCACCATTCATGAAAGCCGATTGCTCCGCACCTTTGGTGCTCCCGCAATCGTCGCCAGCATTCGCAATCCGCGCTATCGCGCTCCTTGCTCATACCGGCTTGCCCGTCCGATACCCGTGAATTCGCTCATGCAAGCATGGCTCATTCGCGGCTGCCGTCCGGGACTTTCATAGTAAAAAACGGATATGCCCACAACAGACATATCCGCTAAGATCACACTATGAAAAGACCTTGTTTTTATATCCCTACGTTGGCATTATCCAAATCAGGTTGCGGGTCTGGGAACCATATCCCACTCTCAGCCAGCTGCTGCCAGCTCCCCTTTTCCAGTTCTTTACCATTATAGTGCGGTTTTGTTTGGTTTTCAAGTTGTTTCTATTTTCTAATTTTTTTCTGGCTTTCCCTCTCCGTTTTTATCCATTTCAATAGCCTCAGTAATATTAGACGCTGTTCCAGCCTGGATAATCCTTGACAATTCCATGAGCTTATCTGTATCCAGATACTCTTTTCCAAGATATGGTCCATAAGTGTCTGTAATATGGATATTCTGCTGACGGATGCTGTTCTCTAATTCTGCCAGGTTATTATTTACTTCTTTTAATTTCTGCTCTTTTTCTTCGATCTCTGCTTTGTGGCTGCCTTCGATCTCATCAGCAATGATATTTTTTGTCACATTTTCAAAGCTGCTGATGGCATCTTTTTTCTTTGCCGCTATATCAGACAGCTCCTGCTGTGCGCAGGCAATCTCGTCATCATATTTTTCCAGATCATAAATATCTTCATTGCCGTCTTTTTCAATGCTGTGTGTAATAACTTTGATCTTCTTTTCATTGGAATTTAACAGGTTCCGGATCTCCCGTCCCTGTTTTAAGGCATCATGGTAACGGGACCGGCTTCTGTTTCCAATGGTCACATACAAACCGCCGAAAATGATGATATCTGCAAAATAAACCAGCACCAGATACCATATCTTCCGGTCCGGAAGCAGGAAATAAATACCACATGGAAGCACTAAAAAGCAGATCAGAAAAGTAATAAAACCGATCAGCCGTTCCTTAAGCCCTCTTGCATAATACAGGGAATAATAAAATGTAGTACGGCAAAATGCAGGAACCTTGTCTTTCTGGAACATAGTCTTCATCTGTACCTGCAGGTCACGGTTATGCTCTCTCAGCACACTGGTTTCCTCTGCAATCCGTTCCTTCATTCCCTTATTTTTAGCTTTTTCACGCTGGGTTCTGGCCTTTTTCAGTCGTTCCTGGCCTTTTGCTATCTCTTTATCATAACTTGAATCAATCTCACTGCGCCGCTTTTTTATCGTCTGGTTCACCGAATCTGTCACTGCCTTTTTTGCAGCTGCCAGTTCTTTTTCCTGGCGTTCGCCCTGTTCTTTCAGCTGTTTTGCTGTTGCCTGATCACAGCCCAAACGATAAACCGCATCTCTGGCATCTGCCAGAAATTTTACATAATCTGTAATAACCTGCTCCACCGCCCAGTACCTCCTCGCCGCCCGAATTTCGGGGGATTTTGTCATTATTTATAGCTTACTACAAAACCAGTAACAGGGCAAGGGATGGTTTAGACGATTGGCGTTATCTATTGTTTAGACGATTGGCGTTATCAGAAAAAATGCAGAAATAACGCATTGATACGTCAACGCAAGTACACTCCTGTTTATCTCAAGAATTTCTCATTTAACAATGCAACTTTCTCTATTCATTCATGCCTTAATATATCTTGTCATACGCCCCGATCCAACTCGTTGTATACTTCCTGTTTTTACCATTTCTCCTAAAACAGCTTCCACCGTAGTCGGACTGACATCTGGTAATATTTTGCATATTTCTGATTTAGAAATAGGTGTCAGACTATTTAACACCGTAGACTCTATTCGGGCTTTTTTAGTGATTTTCCTGCCATTTACAATAGCAAAACGTTTGTCCAGCTCTTTATAACACATATAGAGCGTTGACAGGAAATTTTCAATAAATGGAAAATATGAATTTTCATTTTTCCCCCAGTCTATTGATGACTTTCGTAATGACTCATAATAATACACTTTATAATTATTTATCTGTTCTTCAAACGACACATATTTTCCAGCATCAAACCCGTTTTTGTAAAGCAATAATAAGGATAACAGCCGGGACATTCTTCCATTTCCATCCCGAAACGGATGAATACAAAGGAAATCTAGGATAACACAGGGAATAAGCAATAATTGATTAATATTGGCATCACTGCGGGCATCCATATATGCAAGGGTCAGCTGTTCCATTGCTTCTGGTGTTTCCAACGCTGATGTGGGATGAAACCGAACCTTTCGTCTGCCTTCCGCGTCAATTTCCAGAATCACATTATCATCCGTCTTATACTGACCACCGATACCATTTCCTGTAAACTGCATTAAAATCTCATGCAGACGCAAAATATCAGCTTCACGAAAATCAATATGTTCATACCCTAAATGAATCTCATTTAAAGCATCACGATATCCAGCAATCTCAGCTTCATTATGATTTAATGGCGCACTATTCTGATTAACGATCTCTGCAATACGTTCATCACTGGTCACAATACCTTCAATGGCATTAGAACTTTTAATTGACTGTACTTTTGCTACAGCCTCTAATTCAGTAAATATCTGTATATATTCTTCTTTTCGTACGCCTGCCATTGTT
Organism: Lachnospiraceae bacterium; assembly: GCA_025758065.1. NCBI lineage: Bacteria > Bacillati > Bacillota > Clostridia > Lachnospirales > Lachnospiraceae > Lachnospiraceae bacterium. Next base: position 1,337,307 of record CP107199.1, on the reverse strand, counting down.
TTTAGTTCTGCGATATTGGCAGTAAGGTTTACTAAATTAGCTGGAAGTAATCCATTATTTAAAAATGAATAGTCAAAATACCTCATCACGGCACCGCCTTTCTGCATATGATTCTACCATGTCATATGCAGAAAAAGCAATCTTATCTGCATATAATTCTATCTTTTATATGCAGATAAGATGTGTTTTTCCTTCTGTACACATCTCATCAATATATGCTATACTGACATGTAACACTTAACAAAAAAGAAAGGCTGGGAAATACATGTTTCGGATGTGGGGAAAGATCATGAAGGATAACCATCTGGTGAAGGATATGGTAGCCTGCTGCGGTGACTATTCTATTTCCAGAACGCAGATGGTTTTTAACTGTTTAGATGAGATCTGCTATAAGTTTGACCTGGAAAAGCCTATGTGGCTGGATTCTACTGTCCAGGATTTTAAATATCACGACAAAGCCCGGTTTACCCAGGATAATTTTATTGAAACAGTGGATTTTGATTACCTGGAAATACAGGTGATCGAGGAATAACAAGTACATCGTTTTCGAAATAACTATACCGCTCACTTGTCTGCGAATCTGATTGCACAGGCCTAAAAGCCTCAGCGTAGCCCGCTACGCCTGCGTTTTTAGACCTGCACACTCAAATCCGCATCCTACGTGAACAGTACAGTTATTTACGAAACGATGTACTAGCTAACCGCGCCTTTTGTGCGGTCGCTTGTGGCAAACTTCCTCATCATGCAAGTGCCCATCCCAGGCACAAAAAATACCCCGGCAGCTGCCATTTCCAGGCAGTTACCGGGGTATTTTAATTATCCCGATATCAGAATGCGCCAAAAACGCATCCCCTGATTTTCACGCTTTACTTACAGACTCTTCACAGTTTCTGCAACACGCTCTGCTGTAAATCCAAACTTTTCAAACAGCTGTGCTGCAGGACCGGAAGCGCCAAAGCCTTCCATGCATACAGTTGCACCGTCAAGACCTACATAACGTCCCCAGCCAAAGTCGGAAAGTGCTTCTACTGCAACTCTCTTTCTTACAGCCTTTGGAAGAACAGACTCTTTGTATTCTGCACTCTGCTCCTCGAACAGATCCATACATGGCATGGATACAACACGCACATCCATTCCATCCTTTAACAGCAGTTCTTTTGCTTCTACTGCCAGGCTTAACTCAGAACCGGTAGCAATGATGATCGCATCCGGAGTTTCCTTTGCAGAATCAGCTACAATGTAAGCGCCCTTGATCGCATCGCGGCCAGTTCCTGCTAACTGAGGCAGGTTCTGTCTGGTCAGTACCAGAGCAGTAGGTGTCTTTTCAGAGGTAATAGCGCTGTACCATGCTGCTGCAGTCTCTTTAGCATCTGCTGGACGGAATACATGGAAGTTAGGCTGTGCACGCAGCATAGCTAACTGCTCGATGGGTTCATGGGTCGGTCCGTCTTCGCCTACACCGATGCTGTCATGGGTCAGGACATAAACTAACGGCACCTGCATCAGGGATGAAAGTCTTGCAACTGGCTTCATATAATCACTGAATACAAAGAAAGTCGCTACATAAGGGATCACGCCGCCGTGAAGAGCCAGACCATTTCCAATAGCAGTCATTGCCTGCTCTCTTACGCCAAAGTGCAGGTTCTTTCCAGCATAATCAGCCTTAGAGAAGTCGCCTTCGCCCTTTAAATTGGTCTTATTGGAAGGAGCCAGGTCAGCGGAACCACCAAACAGGTTCGGAACCACTTTATTGATCTTATTTAACAGCTCACCGGACAGATTTCTGGTTGCCTGTGGCTTGTCCTCATAGGACCAGAACTCTTCATTATCCCAAAGCTTCTTAGGCAGGTTTTTGTCATGATACTGATCCCAAAGCTCCTTCATTTCCGGATACTTCTCACAGTATGCTGCAAATCTTGCATTCCAGTCTTCTTCCGGTGCCTTTAAGCTTTCTTTTACCTTATCCATGTGATCATAAACATCCTGAGGTACATAGAATGGTTCCATGCTCTCCCAGCCTAAGTTTTCCTTCATGGCAATGATGTTCTCTTCACCCAGAGGCTCACCGTGTGCAGATGCTTTGCCCTGCTTAGCCGGGCAGCCGTATCCGATCTGGGTATGAAGAACGATAAGGGAAGGTCTTTGGGTATCAGCCTTAGCTGCTTCGATAGCTGCACCGATAGCTGCAAAATCATTTCCATCCTCTACCTGGAATACGCCGAATCCATAGGACTCAAAACGCTTTGCAGTATCTTCTGTAAATGCAATGTCAGTATTTCCTTCAATGGAAATATTGTTGGAATCATAGAGAACGATCAGTTTTCCAAGTCCTAAAGTACCTGCTAAAGAGAATGCCTCAGAGGAAAGTCCTTCCATCATACAGCCGTCTCCGCCCAGTACATAGGTGTAATGGTCAACGATCTTAATATCGTCTTTGTTGAATACGGAAGCCAAATGAGCCTCTGCCATAGCCATACCTACAGCCATGCCCATTCCCTGTCCCAACGGTCCTGTGGTAGCTTCTACACCTACTGTATGACCATACTCAGGATGTCCCGGAGTTAAGGAACCTACCTGACGGAAGTTCTTTAAATCATCCATAGATAAGTTTCCATAGCCAAATAAATGGAATAATGAATACAGCAGCATAGAGCCATGTCCGCCGGAAAGGATAAAACGGTCTCTGTCCACCCACTGTGGATCTGCCGGATTATGTCTCATATGGTTAGCCCATAATTCATATGCTGCAGAAGCACATCCTAAAGGAAGTCCCGGATGTCCGGATTTTGCCTTCTGGATAGCATCAGCCGATAATACACGAATGGCATTAGCTGTCTTTGTTTCTATCATGCCCATTTTTATAATTCTCCTTTCGTTGTTGCAACGTAATCTACGCTCATTCTACCATTTGAACCTGTTTACGTCTAGTATAATCCACAATAATTATCCGCCCCTTTCACTTGTCTAAATTTCCATCTGCCGCGTCATAAAAAACGGGGAACCACTTTTCAGTGACTCCCCGTGCAGTGCTGTAAATAAGTTTTACATCCGGCTATATTTTACAGTCTCTTTAACAGCTCTTCTCTCTGAGCTTCATAACCTGGCTTTCCAAGAAGGGCGAACATGTTCTTCTTGTAGCTTTCTACGCCTGGCTGGTTAAATGGGTTGATGCCTAAAATGTAGCCGCTTACGCCGCAGGCAAATTCAAAGAAGTAGAATAATTCACCTAAATAGAATTCATTCTGCTCTGGTACCTTTACCATCAGGTTTGGTACATTTCCGTCGGTATGAGCCAGAATGGTTCCGTTCATGGCACTCTTATTTACGAAATCTACCGTCTTTCCGGCAAGATAGTTCATACCGTCGGTATCTACATCCTCTTTTTTCAAAACGATCTCTTCTGGAGATTCTTCTACATTGATAACGGTTTCAAACATGATGCGTGCGCCGTCCTGGATGAACTGTCCCATGGAGTGCAGGTCTGTGGTCAGATCTACTGCTGCAGGGAAAATACCTCTCTGGTCTTTTCCTTCGCTTTCACCAAACAGCTGCTTCCACCACTCAGATACATAATGAAGGCTTGGCTCATAATTTGCTACGATCTCTACTGCTTTGCCCTTGCGCAGCAGGATGTTGCGGACTGCTGCGTACAGAAGAGCCGGGTTTTCTTCGTAAGGAGTTTCCAGTGCTTTCTTACGGCCGGAAGCAGCACCTTCCATCAGCTTATCAATATCAGCACCACATACAGCGATCGGAAGCAGACCTACTGCTGTAAGAACGGAGAAACGTCCGCCTACATCATCTGGAACTACGAACTCTTCGTAGCCTTCTTCATCTGCCAGGTTCTTTAAAGCGCCCTTTGCCCGGTCTGTGGTTGCATAAATACGCTTTGCAGCCTCTTCTTTGCCATATTTTTCGATCAGCATTTCCTTAAATACACGGAATGCGATAGCCGGCTCTGTGGTGGTGCCGGACTTGGAAATGATATTGATAGAGAAGTCCTTTCCAGCCAGAACTTTCTTAAGGTCTGCAATATACTTGCTGCTGATGCTGTTTCCTACGAAATAGATCTCAGGAGTCTTGCGGACTTCCTTAGACAGCACATTGTAAAAGCTGTTGCTTAAAAATTCGATAGCTGCTCTTGCTCCTAAATAGGAACCGCCGATCCCTACTACCAGCAGAACATCTGAATCGCCCTGGATCTTTGCTGCTGCCTTTTTAATTCTTGCAAACTCATCCTTATCATAATCAACAGGAAGATCGATCCAGCCAAGATAGTCGTTTCCAGCACCTTCTTTACTTAACAAAGTCTCCTTTGCTGCCATAACTGTTTTTTTGAAGTTAGCCATCTCTTCAGCTGAGATAAAACCGGTGGCTTTTGAATAATCGAATACAACTTCCTTACTCATGTTCCCGCTCTCCTTTTCTGATTGCATACTTTTGAGATTTGTGAAAATTTTCCCAACTACGTGCTAGTATAGCATATTTACACTACCAATTCCATAACCTGTTATTGTAATTTTTAACGGACTTTTTTACTCTGAAAGCTTTACAGCCACACAACCGTCATCCAGAAGGAAAACCGACTCCTTTGCAGGCCAGCAAGGCTTATCTGCTGCTTCCTGCAGCGCCTGTTCATATTCTTCCACTGTAGGTGTTGCCAGGTTCAGTCCCATAAGGTTAAATAAGCCCGTTGTCCGATTATTGATCCCGATATTGGTCAGTCCAAAATCAAAATAGGAATATCCGATCACTTCTCCTCTTGCCGCTGTATTTGGTATTCTGGCGCTGCGTGTTCCTACAAAAACCACTGGACAGTTCTGCATATCAGAGCGGTCAGCCACACGGCAGATATCCCCATACATCTGCTGTGCGATGATCCGGTCATTGACCAACGTATCATGAAGGGTCTGGTTTAACTGTACCAGATCCATTCCCTGCACCCATGACTGATAAAACATTGCCACAAAAAGAATGGAAACAACAACACAGCGGGGTTTTACGGAAAAGCCCTTAAAACGCTCCAGGCATCCCACTGCAAAACAATAAAAAATGCAGGCAAAAGCCCCTAAAAGAAGAGGAAATACCAGCTGTCCACGTACTGGTGTCCGCATTCCGCTTAACAGGGTAACAAACATAGGTGACGCAAATAACAGGAACAGCCCAAGAAAATACCAATACCATTTCTTAAAATGCAGCTTCACACTGCGGACAGCCAGAAATATGGTACAACAAAATGCCATTATGCCAAAAAAACGATTATAAAGGACCGGCACCACACCGCAATACAATGCACGGAATTCATCCTTTACATAATGCAGGCACTCTGCCTTACTTAAGGTACCCCACATAAACATGGCATCCACATAACTGGAATCCCCGCCTTTGATCCTGCACAAAAATGAAGCTGTAAGGAAATATAAGATAAATCCTATAATAAAAATGATAACCTGCCGGATACCATAAAGAAAGGCTTCTTCCTGCCCCTTATGCATATCTGTCTCATAGCTTCCCAGAAATGAGATCAACACCAGTGCCATATAGCAGACGCAAAACCCCTGATAAGAGCCTAATGTCCATACCAGAAGCAGCACCGCTGCCAGATACCAGATCACCGAACCATTTCCATAAACCGCTCTCCCGGCGCAATACACTGCGATCATGCAGATGCACATAGATAATGTGATCTCAAAAGCCTGGAGCGTATAGGCATACTGTTCTGCAAGGGACGGCGCTGTTACAAAAAAGGCAGCTGCTAACAGCAGTCCCTTATCATATGGTTTCTTTTTCAGGACTGGGATCCATGTCTGCAGGCAAAATGCAAACAAAAGTGCAGCCAGAAAAAGAAAAGCAGCTGTCAGCAGATTGGATAAATAGGGAACCAGCCGGATCATATGAAATATTTTTTTCGTAAAGATCAAGCTGAAGCGCCTGCTTCCATACCAGGACTGAAGCAGTGCATATGGCTCCAGACTCATGATCTCACTGTCAATAAAAATATCATCATAAACGATCTTTAATCCCCAGCAGACTACGATCAGGGACAGGCAGATAAGTTTAAGTGCCTTTTCTTTCTTTAAAAACCGCCTTAATTCCCTGATATCAGCTGCTGTCTCTCCTGCAAATTGCCTGATCTGCCCGACAGCAGAAAAATGTGTTGCCATAAACTTTTTCTTTACTCCTTTGTATCATTTTATAAAGATCCGCATTTACGCGGACCTTTTGTATACTTACAGAAATTCCTTTAACATTTCCCCCAACATCCGTTTCTGCTCCGGGTTCAGATCATCCAGCCAGTCTTTGGCAGACCGGTCCTCTTTTTTGTCCCGGTTTGCTGCCTCACGGGCATTTTCCCTGCTTGCCGCAGTCTGCTCTGCCCCTCTTCTGGCACCAGAAAGTCTCCTGTCACGGTCTCTGCCAATAGTGCGCACATTTCCATTTTCACGGCGTTCCTCTGCTTCTGCCGCTGCGCTGGAACGCTCGCTGCCGCTTTCCCGTTCCAGCCTTGGCCACATTACATTTTCCAGATGATCCTGAAGGCTGATAAGGAGCTGGTTTCTCTTTCCTTCCAGATTTACGCCGTAATCGGCTACAACGGTAAGCATTCCACCTAAAATCCCTGCAGCACCGTAAAGAACAATGTATGAATTATCGCTGCGGTTCCAATAAGAAAGAAATGCGCATACGCCGCCAGCCAGGAAGCTTAACAGCGTCAGCTGGCCCGCCAGATTTTCAAGTCCAGATAAAGAAAAACCTAAAAATTTCAGGTTTCCAAGCTGTCTCTGTAAATACACTGCTGCATTATTCATGCCCATATTGATCCTGTATGTATCTTCTGCGTTCTGTTTTAAGTTCCGCAAATACCGGTTCTTGGTCAGCGCCATATTTGCGCTTTCTTTTATCAGTTTTTTGTAGAAGCTTCCGGCTGCCAGCCGTACAAAAATACCTCCAAAGCAGATAACTGCCAGCACATACAATGCTTTTCCTGTCTGTAAAAAGCTCATCATAATTAAGCTCCCCTTTCTGTTTTACTGTCTGCAAATTTCATTGATCCATTGCAGAATGATCATTCCGGCAGACACACCTGCAGGCCTGTGTCATTCGGTAAGCTTTATTATAACGACGGCTTTTTATTTTGGAAGTTGAGAACCCTTAAAATCGTTCGTCAAATTCCCCCACGAAACGATTCTGAACCGGGTCTGAAAGACATTGATAACTGGCTGTTTGTATTATTTTTTCTATGATACTTCTTCACTTAAAAGCAGCGGATCATCTCTGCCATTAAGTTTACGCTGTGGCGGATGGCCTGTGCCTCAAAGGTTGGATAATCCATAGATGCGCTGTCATCTGCCTTATCAGAGATTGCTCTTACAATAAGGAATGGAATATGGTTAAAATAGCATACCTGGGCGATAGCTGCACCTTCCATTTCCGTGCAGTAGCCTGCAAAGGTATCAGTAAGCCATTTTTTCTTCTCTTTATCAGAAATAAACTGGTCACCTGAAACAACTCTTCCGGTAAATACGCCAATCTCCGGATTCACCTTTTCACAGCATTCCTTTGCAAGAGAAAGCATTTTCTCATCTGCCTTAAAGGAAAGCGTATCCACTCTTGGGATCTGGCCCGGCTCATAGCCAAATGCCCTGGCGTCCATATCATGCTGCAGTGCATCTGTAGACAGCACGATATCTCCAATATTAATCTCTGCCTTTAAGGAACCTGCGATGCCTGTGTTGAGCACATGATCTGCATGGTATACATCTGCCAGGATCTGGGCACACATTGCCGCATTTACCTTACCGATACCGGAACGGACTACCACTACGTCCTTTCCTTCCAACTTTCCTTTATAAAAGTCCATAGCAGCCTTTGTTTCTACCTGAACCTCTGTAAGCTTTTCCTTTAACATTGCCACTTCTTCGTCCATGGCCCCGATAATTCCGATCATTCTTTTTCCTCCAACTTGACAATCTTATTTACATGAAGCATAATGAAAAGTACACTGTTGCGGGTCATGCAACAACATGAACCATAACGTTATACATGTGTACAAATAGAAACGTACACAGATACATGGTAACAGTTTGGCTTCTGCCCGTCAAGAACTGACTGGCACACTTTTCTGTTGGCCATTTATGAAAATCAGGAGGTACTTAGGATGAATTATACAACCCACGGCGTCTGTTCAAGAGCCATCTCTTTTGAAGTAAAGGACAATAAGGTAACTGATGTTCATTTTGTAGGCGGCTGCTCCGGCAACACCCAGGGCGTTGCAGCACTGGTTGAAGGAATGGATATTGATGAAGCTATCAAGCGTTTAAAAGGCATCAAGTGCGGCCCACGCCCAACTTCCTGTCCTGACCAGCTGGCAACTGCATTAGAACAGTATAAGGCTCAGCAGTAATTAAAAAGGGTTAAAAAGGGCATCTCGCTGTGAGATGCCCTTTAGTCTGCTTGGCGCAGCCGCTTGTTTTTCTTTTGGACTCATTTATGTTAGAAATCTCTGTCCATCATCTGATTACTTTCAAAATATCTGTAATACTCAGCAATAGTCGCTTCTCTGTAAGCGTTGACCCAGAAAGTTCCAATACCTAAACACAGACTTCCTACGATCTGCCAGCCGATGAAGCTAAGATCCAGCACAAACAGCTCCCACCTATGTCCATAGGTCAGTTCGCTGCTGGCATCCAGGCATTCTCTCCAGTCATAGGACGGATGATCTGCCTTTATAAAAAATGCCATAGAGTAAGAATACATTTTCATAATACCTGGAATGATCAGCAGAATGGACCATAAGGCAATGAAAAGGTATCTTAACAGGTATAGGATAAAGCTTCCACCGAAATCTTCTGAAAAGCCTTTGAATACTTCTGTTGGGTTCATTTTCTGTCCGTCATCACACTGCTGTAAGAACAGCTTTGCTACTCCGTAGCTTAAAGGGCCTCCGATCACCAGCATGATCAGGGTACCTAAGCCTGTGATGCCGTTTATTGCTGTTGTCAGTATATAGAAAATGGCCATTACGAGGACTGCATTGACCCAGTTAGGTCCAAACAATTTTCCTCCAAGTTTTTCCCGCGCATTGCGCTTTAATTCGGCTCTCGTCATTTGATCATTCCTCCGTTTTTCATTTATATTCTCCCAGAATCTTTCTGTGCCTGGTTTTGTAAGAAGTTTTTTTTGTCAGTTGTGCCCAAATTTCTGAGGCGTACGCGGTGCGTACGGTGATATAATTTTTTCGTTATTACCATGTTACAACATGCCTGCTGTCTGGTCAATGCGATATCTGCAATCTTTAGAAAATCTTTTAATTTCACCTTATAAATCAAATTTCAAAATCCTCAAATTTATAATTTTATAATTGACAGTCATTATAATTTGTGCTACTTTATTACCATAAAATTCAAACGTAAAGTCGATGAGCAAAGAGAGTACATCTGGAATGAAATCACAGAGAGCTGCTGGTGGTGGAAAGCAGTATGGAGTTCCTTATGGAATGGGTTTGTGAGACGCCAGGCGAAAGCGATAAACAAGTAGCTGAGGCCGTGATTCCTGCGTTAAAGGATAAGAGTATCGAAGTTTTATTTTTCTTAACTTTCCGTACTCTGAAAATGAGACAGATTGGTGGCAGATATTCCGGTTATGGAGTAGCTGCTTTTTTTGTTAACATCAGGGTTAAAAAACATGAGTAAGTAACCATTTTTGAAAAAAATGAGTGGACTACAAATGTTAACCATATCTGTGAATTCGGGTGGCACCACGAACAATTCGTCCCGGGCATGATGTAAAAGTCATGTCCGGGATTTTTTATTTCCAAAATGATTTTCCAGATGTATTCCGGCAAACAAAAACTTTATATACTCTCGGAATCTTTTTGTACTTGATTTTACGAGAACATCTTTATTTCAGGAGGCGAACACTATGAAAAAAATGCGTAATTTCTTAACTCTGGCTGCAGCTGCAGCACTGACCGGCATCCTGCTTACAGGCTGCTCTACTGAAGCAGATGAAACTACTATCGCCAAGGCTGAGACCACCACACAGACAGAATCCGCTGCTGATGCTGAAAAAACTTCTGAAGGTGACGTTTCCAGCGAAGTCGCTGCAAAAGCTGCTGACGGCTCTGCTCTTGCAGGTAAAAAGATCTCTGTTATGACACCTTATCTTACTTCTGTCACCACCAACCAGATGACTGGTTTTATCAAAGATAATTTAGAGGCTGAAGGCGCAGAAGTGTTCGTTATCGACACTGCCAATGATTTTGCAGAACTTGCAAGCCGTATTGAAGATGTGGTTTCTTCCGGCACTGACGGTATTGTTTTAGTAAGCGCTGATCCCAACCAGGTTGCTAACCAGCTGACAGAAGCCTTCGACGCAGATATCCCGGTATTTGGCTGCGACAGCGGTTTTATTGAAGGAATGCAGGTCAATGCTACCAGCGACAACTACCAGATGGGCGAACTTATCGTCCGCTACCTCTTTGATGACCTGATGGGCAAAAAAGGCACTGTGATCGCTCTCACCCACAGACCTCATCCAGGTGTTGTGAAACGTTGTGAAGCTTTTGATGACATTATCAAAGAATATCCGGATATTAAACTAATCACAGAACAGCATGTACCGGCTGAACAGCCCATTAATGATGCAGAAGAGATCACCGCTAACCTGCTGACTGCAAATCCTGATAAGGATTCTGTAACTGCCATTTTCGCAGCATGGGATGAACCGGCTATCGGCGCTGCAAAAGCATTAGCTGAAGCAGGACGTGACGAAGTGATCGTTACCGGTGTTGACGGAAATGAACAGGCAGTACAGATGATCAAAGATGGCTCCTGCTTAAAGGCAACTGTAAAGCAGAATTTTGAAGGTATGGCAGAAATCGTCTGCCAGCAGATGAAAAAATATTATGCAGGAGAAACCATTGAAAAAGGCGAAATGTACGCTCCTGCAGAGCTTATTACCCAGGAAAACGCACAGTAACAGTATGAATTTCCCAGGCGGCCCAGATGAGTCCGGGAGTTTTGGCTGATACAGGTTATGATCAGATCATGGAAAATGGCAGGTGGCAAAAATGCTGTTAGAAGCAAGGAAACTAGACAAATCATTTAATGGTGTATATGCCCTTAAGAGTCTGGATCTCTCTTTAAAGGAAGGGGAGATCCACGGCCTGGTAGGTGAAAACGGCGCCGGAAAATCTACGTTTATTAAAATCTTAGGCGGCGTATATACAAAAAGCAGCGGGGAGCTGACCTGGAACGGTGTTCCTTTTCCTGCTGAATTCGGCCCGGTACAAAGCCGTGAGCTGGGAATCAATATCATTTTCCAGGATCATGTACTGATACCTGCATTTTCCGCCCTGGAAAACATCTGGCTTGGACGGCCTTATCCCCGGAAAAACGGTCTGATCCAGTGGAAGGAAATGGAAAAGGCGGCGTTAGAAAAGGCCACTGAACTGGGGATCTGTTTAGACCTGAAAAAATCTATTTCCCAGATGACTCCGGCCCAGAAAAAATGCGTAGAGATTCTGCGGGCCATGATGAGCGACTGTAAGTTAATGATCTTAGATGAGCCTACTGCTTCTCTTTCTGATAAGGAAGCGAATTTATTGTTTTCTATTATAAAGAACCTGAAGGCAAATGGGACTGCAGTCCTTTATGTGACCCACAGACTGGAAGAGATCATGGCACTGACAGACCGGGTGACAGTGCTTCGAAACGGGGAACTGGTAAGCACCTGTGATACAGGTTCTACCAGCCAGAAGGAGCTGGTACGGCTGATGAGTGGGAATGAGAAGGAAAATGGTTCTGCTGTAAATATCCTGGCATCGGCTACGGCAAATATCCACTCCGGCACACCTGCGCTTACCATCTCCCACCTTTCCTCTGCTGACCACATTGTAAAGGATGCCAGTATCACTGTCCATACTGGACGCATCACCGGAATGTTCGGTCTCTGCGGCAGCGGGCGGACGGAATTTTTAGAATGCATCTACGGCATCCGGCGCATATCCGGCGGGACCATTGAGATCAGCGGGAAAATGGTGAAAAAGCCATCTCCTGTGGATTCTATTAAAAAGGGAATCGCCTTTATCTGCGAAGACAGACGGCGCAAAGCCATGATCCCGTCCTTTACAGTGGAAGAAAACATGAACCTTTCTTCTATTGACCATTATTCCAAAAAGGGGATTTTTTCAATGGGCGCTGCTGTTTCTGCAGCAAATGGCATGATAAATGCCTTAAAGATCCGCTGCACCGGCACTTCCCAGCCAGCCTGTGAATTATCCGGCGGCAACCAGCAGAAAGTGGTGTTTGCAAAAGCGTTGCTTACATCCCCCTCCATCTGGCTGTGCGATGAACCTACGCAGGCCGTAGATGTTGCCACCAGACAGCAGATTCACAGCCTGCTGCGCACCCAGGCATCAGAAAATAAAGCCGTTCTCTACGTTTCATCGGACCTTACAGAGCTTTTGGAAGTGGCTGATGAGATCGCAGTTATGGCATCCGGGAAAATACGGAAGATCTTTCCAAATAAGAATTTAAAGCCGGCAGACATACTGTCCTGCTGTTATGAAGCAGAAAGAGAGGAAGTACATGAAGATGAAAGCATTTAAACATTATGGGACCGTAGCTGCACTGGCGGTCATTATCCTTATTTTTTCTATTCTCCGCCCGGCTTCTTTCTGCACCGTCAAAAACTTTCTTAACATCAGCAGACAGGCGGCACCGCTGGCTATGGTGGCTCTTGGAGCTACTTTTGTTATGACCATCAATGAATTTGACTTATCCGTTGGAAATATTGTAAGTCTGGGAGGTGTGATCGCTGCTCTGCTATCCATCCGTCAGGTTCCTGTGGTACTCTGTTTTTTAACTGCCGCCCTGATCTGTCTTTTGGTTGGCTGTATAAATGGTATTGTTGTTGCCCGTTTCCAGATTTTATCTTTTATCACTACTCTCGGTATGGGAACTGTTCTGGATGGCGTGATCTACGGGCTGACCGGCGGCACTACGGTATTTAATGGTATTCCAAAGGCATTTACCATTCCCGGCATTTTAAAGATCGCAGGTATTCCATTTATTACTTTGATAGCCGTTATTTTATACATGGCTTTTTATGTTTTCATGGGACATACTGCTCCGGGCCGGAAGCTGTATGCCATCGGCGGCAGCAGGGAAGCCGCAGAAGTAGCAGGAATCCCTATTTTCCGTTACCGGGTACTGGCATTTTCCTTATGCGGGGCTATTGCAGGTCCTGCAGGAGCTTTAGTAGCTTCCAGGGTTGGTTCTGCCAACACCACAGCCGGACAAGGCTATTTTCTCCAGTCTTATGCAGCCGTATTTATCGGCTGTACTGTATCTAAAAGCGGTGTGCCTTGTGTAGTGGGAACATTGATCGGCGCGGCTGTTCTGGCAGTTCTTGCCAACGGCCTGACCATTTTGCAGATGCCAAGCTTTATGCAGAACATCATTACCGGCGGAATTATCATACTTGCTGTTGTGATCCAGAAGATCGGTGCAGGAAAAAATTGACCGTAAGATCATAACCATTCCGCCATGGACTGACCGGGCTGGAAAATGTGCTGAAATATTGCAGGCTGAATGACCTTAGGAGGTAAGAAACTATGTTGGTTGCAACCTTTGATATCGGGACTACCGCAGTAAAGGCGGTAGCTGTACATGATGATGGAGAACTGGTTTTTACAGGAAGCCAGGTGATCCATACAATAGAAAAGAATGGTTTTAAGGAACAGGATCCGGAAGAATGGTACAGTGCTTTCTGCACCTTATCCCATGCTCTTACAGGGAAAATACCGGCACAAGAAATTTCCGCCCTTATTTTTTCCGGCCAGATGCAGAATGTGATACCAGTTGGAAGTGACCGGAGAGCTTTGGGAAATGCCATTCTCTACTCTGACGGGCGGGCTGGCGCACAGGCAGAAACCATTGAAAATGCAGTTGGAAGCGATACCATTACCGCTGTAACGGGAAATCATTTTGACGGTTCCATGCCTCTTGCAAAAATCCTGTGGTTAAAGGAAAATGAGCCGGAGATCTACACCCAGACAACTGCATTTCTCATCAGTTCCAAAGACTACGTAGTGGCAAAACTGACGGGAAATTTCATCGGCGACATGACGGCCTGCGCTACTGCAGGAGCTATGGACCTGGAATATAAAACATGGTCCCAATGCCTTATAAACGGTGCCGGACTGGATATCAATAAATTTCCAAAGCTGCTCCATTCCCACGAGCTTGCAGGCGTAATAACGGAAACCGGGGCTGCTGATACCGGCTATCTGCCTGGCACAAAAGTTTACGCAGGCACAGGAGATGCAGGGGCTACTACACTTGCCAGCGGTATTTTATCCCCTGGGGAATATAACGTAAACCTGGGCACTTCCAGCTGGGTAGCAGCGGTTTCAAAGAGCCGCATGGACAGTGAAGGGGGAGGTTTTAATCTGGCTGCTATGCAGAAAGATCTGTATATCAATGTAGTACCATTTTTAAACGGTGGAAATGTACACCGCTTTATTGCCCGGATCTTATCCCGCGAACTGGATCACAAACCGGATTTTGCCTATATTTCCCACCTTTTAAAGGGTCATGTTCCCGGCAGCCACGGCGTTTTCTTTCTGCCATATCTTACCGGTGAGCGCTTCCCTATTATGGACAGCCACATCCGCGCCTCCTTCCTTGGCTTAAGTCAGGATACCTCTGCCGCAGACATGGCCGGAAGCGTATTAGAAGGAGTGGCCTTTTCCATCCGCCACGGCTTAGAGCTTTTTAATCATCCTGCAGTAAAACTTTCCATCATCGGCGGCGGAGCAAGGGAACTTGCTTGGTGCCAGATCTTAAGTAATGTAATGGGCCTTCCTGTCCACGTCTACAAAGACCCGGACCTGCTTCCTGCACTTGCTATCGCATCCAGCGTTTTCTTAGCCGAAGGCATTATCCCGGATTACCAGTCCTTTATCCATGTATTAGAAGAAAAAGGGGGATGTACTGTGCTGAATCCGAATCCTGATGCGGTAAAAGCCTATGAGCCTGTATATAGGAAATATAAGACCATTTACCCTATGGTGTGTGAATTTTATCATGAGGTGTGAATTAGATATGCATATTTATCAATCTGCCGGTGAAGGAGCGTCTGTACACGTTCCTTCACTTCATTTGAATATCCCGTTGCCTGTTTTACCAATTTATCTGCATCTCGCTTCGTAAAGAAAAATTTTAAATTACATCCATATAGACGTTCTGAAGCATCTAACTGCTCATCAAAATCGGAGCTTACTGTTTTTGCCTGAACTTCCTTTATAAGATCAAAAGGATCTTCTCCCAATGGGTAATCTAATGTTGTATCCGACAGTAATCCACCACCATTATCAAAGATCGGACAGTATTTAAACATTCCTGCTCCATTCATTAAAACAGCAATATTGTGTGTATGCCTGTCTTCATTAAGAAAAATGGCATCTATTGTAAGTAATTTATTCAGATAAATGCCAAATCCTCTTAAACCGGTCATCCGTTCCACCTGTTCTTCCAGAAAACGCAGCCGCTGCTGCGCATCATCCATTTGCCAGAGCATTTGGTTCAGACTATTTCCATACATTTTCTGAAACAGTCTCTCCAAGGTTATGATCTGCCAGTCTTCCGATAAAAAAGTACGGCTTTTTACTCCCTGATAGACCTGACGTTTATACTTAATTTCTTCCAGATCATACCGCACAAACTCTTCTGGTTTTAAAGTGGATTTTATCAGTAAATGAGAGATCATATACTCTGCCATCCCTTCGTATCCCGTATAATCTGCTTTGTACCAAATTCCTGCATTTTCCCATTTCAACTGGTTTCCTTTTGAGGACTGACGGTCCTGCATTCGTTCATTTTGTTCAAACAGCTCAATCATCGTCACTCCTCCTATCTCTCGATCTTAAGCCAGAAATCATCCTCCGCCATTCTTCCCTCTGTTTTCTGAACGATCAAATATGGATCGTAAAATGGAACCCCAAGATCACGCAGCACCAGTTTCATCTTATCCCTTGTTCTGGGAAAGCATCTTGATTCCAAAAATTCATTATAATCTTCAATGGTCGGATCTTCTTTGACCCCAAATGCTCTAAATTGAACATTATCTACATAATTGCGGATGCGAACAATTTTTCGCATTTCATCCACATCGATCAAAGTGCATGGTGTATCCTTATACATATACCACATACGGATCGGCAATTCTCTTGGCGGGATTAAAAGTGTCTGTATATATTCTGCATCCCGATCCAATAATTTCATAAGAAGTGCCATGGGACCTTTCGTGACCGTTCCTTCACGTTCCATACGCTCTACAGTCGGTTTGGAACAGCCCAGAAGTCCTGCAAAATCTCTCTGGGTCAAACCTAACTTTTTGCGCAGCATTTTTACCTCTTCTACACTTACCGTTTCTTTTATTGCAAACCTTTTTTCGTCCATTTCTGTCTTTCTCCATGCTTCTATCTTTACTTTTATTATAGTATTATTTTTCCACGTTTCAATGAAAATAATCATTTTGATGTTTTTTTTATTAAAAATATCGTTATTTTAATGATTTTTGATTTTGTAATATGGGATTATACCATTTTTAAGCTTATGTTCAAATTTCCTTCACATTTATTCTATATTGTGATTTAATAAGTCCAAAAGAAAAACAAGCGACATCATAGGTGGCATTTGTTGCCCGGCATATCGAGAAGGCGCCAGTGACGCCTTCGCTGATTTTTCTTGGGCTATTAACGAACGAACCGCCTGCGTAAGCAGGCAGTGGAGCGCGTAAGCGCGGGGTTCGTGAGTGATACAAAGGAGGTCTTAACAGTGAAAGCATCTGTTTTATATAAATGGCTGACCTACAGTGCCATTGTGATCAGCGTACTTTTGTGTCTGTTTATGCTCCAGGCTGGTCTTAAGGGCAATTTCCGGTCTGTTGACACATTTCAGTCTTACATACGCAGCTTTGGGATATTTGCTCCTTTTATTTTTGTGTTTATACAGGCCTTTCAGGTAGTGATTCCGGTTCTGCCGGGATTTATTGGCTGCGTGGCCGGGGCTTTGCTTTTTGGCAGTGTGGGCGGATTTATTTATAATTATGTGGGGATCTGCGCCGGTTCTATTATCGCATTTTTTCTGGCAAAGCATTATGGTATCCCCTTGGTGCAGGCCATATTTCCATCAAAAAAATATAATGTATGGACAGAGCGGATCAGGAAAGCAAAAAGCTATGATGTGCTTTTCGGCCTTTCCATTCTCCTTCCTCTGGCGCCGGATGACTATTTATGCTACTTTTCCGGTCTGATCAATATGTCTGTAAAGAAATTTATCCTTATCATTCTTCTGGCAAAACCATGGTGCATCCTGTTTTATAGTTTCGGCACAGGAATGATCATACATTAGGGAACTATTATAAATCGGAGGTATTTTATGGCAGAGATTAAGCTTATTCCCGGCGGTCAACAAGACCAGATTCCCGTTTCCGCCCAGAGTCCTTTAAAAAATCCGTGGGTCTTTTTTCAGGAATATCGCCAGGACACAGAGCCTGGTGGTACTATCACCTACTATAACGTATTCTCCGGTGTCATTCTTTTCCAAAACCGCATCCACACAGACAGCTGCGAAGAGATCCGGGAAAAGGCAAATGCTCTTGCCATTAATTTCTGCGCCAATGGCCGGTTTGAAAGCCAGTTTTCGGAAAATGACCTGGGCATTGTGGAGCCAGGTGATGTGGCAGTAAGCCTTTATGACGGGGAACATGGCACCCACTCCATTTCCCGCTTTCCTCTGGGCTTTTATGACGGATTAAGTCTCTACGTAGACTGCGATCTGGCTATGAAATGGCTGGCAAAAAACTTTCCCTGTCTTTCCATTAACTTAAACCATTTAAAAGATCAGCTGTTAAAGGATTACTGGTACTGGGTGGGACCAGCCGGAACCCGGTGTGAGCATGTGTTCCGAGAGCTGTTTGAATGTGTCTCTTATGCAGACAAAGCCTATATCCAGCTAAAAGTGGCAGAACTTTTCCTGCTTCTTCCTCTGGTGCGCTCCCAGGAACGCACGGAACAATATTATCCCATGCAGCAGGTCCAGCTGGTGCGCCATTTAAGAGATCTTCTCATTTCTGATACCACCAGCCGCACCACCATCGAAGATCTGGCCCGGGCCCACCACATTTCTGTTACCCGGTTCCAGAAGATCTTTAAAAAACTGTATGGAACCTCTATTTACCAGTATGTAAAGCAGTACCGCCTGGAACAGGCCACCATCGAACTGACTAATTCCGCCCGTTCCATTACCGATATTGCTCTGGATGCCGGTTTTTCCAGTGCCAGCAAATTTGGGGAAAGCTTTAAGAAGCGTTATGGAGTAACCCCTACAGAATATCGCCTCCAATTTCGTGACCGAAATGGAATAATTGAATTAAATCAGAATATATAATCTTATCTTTTTTTTATATTATATGGTTATTCAAGACTAACTTTTTAGAGAGGAAGGATAACCATGAAATCTTCATCACCTATGAAATCGCTGATGGATTATGCCGGAAGCTACCGGTATCTCACTGGCGCTGCCTTCGCGCTTTCTGCCATCAGCTCTCTTACGGCCTTAGTGCCCTTCTTTTATATCTGGCGTATTATCAGCCAGGTTCTTGAAACTGCACCTCACTTTGAAAATGCAGCAGGGGTCGCCCATGACGGGTGGATGGCGCTGGCATTTTCTATCTTGTCCATGCTCATCTATGTAGCCGCTTTATGGTGTTCCCACCTGTGCGCTTTCAGAGTGCAGCGAAACATCCGCTGCCAGGTCATGGAACATATTTTAAAGCTTCCTGCAGGCTTTATGAATGACTGGGGAAGCGGAAAGGTGCGCAAGATCGTCAATGACTGTTCCGCTTCTACAGAGACCTATCTGGCACACATCTGGCCGGATAAGGCGGGAATGATTTTTACTCCCTTAGGACTCATTGTCCTTCTGCTGTTTTTTGACTGGCGGCTGGGGCTTTTATGCCTGGTGCCTGTTGGCATTGCCTTTATCTTCATGGCCGGTATGATGGGCGATGATATGAAAGCCGCTATGAAAGAATACCAGAATTCACTGGAAACCATGTCTTCAGAGGCTGTTGAATACATCCGCGGCGTTCCTGTTGTGAAAACCTTCGGACAGACCATTTTCAGCTTTGAACGCTTCCGCAAGGCCATTGATGAATACTCCAAATGGACCATTGCCTACACCAAAAGCATGCGCCCGCCTATGCTGCGTTTTACCACTGCGATCAACGCTATTTTCGCCATTATCATTGCCTTCGGTATTGCAGCAGGAGCCAGCGCCCGCACGCCCCAGCTCATATTAAACCTGATCTTCTATACCATTATCACTCCTGTGATCACAACCACCTTAAATAAAGTAATGTACGCTGGTGAAAATGAGATGCTGGTCACTGACTGCCTTTCCCGTATTCAGCAGATCATGGACATCAAGCCTTTGCCAGAACCTGAAAAAGCAGAAACACCGTCAGACTACTCCATTACCTTTGACCATGTTTCCTTCTCTTATGCTGGCGCTGACAAAACGGCTTTAAATGACATCTCTTTTACCATTGAAAGCGGGGAACATGTGGCTCTGGTTGGCCCAAGCGGCGGCGGAAAATCCACCATTGCCAGCCTGATCCCAAGATTCTGGGATGTAGAAAGCGGCCGTATCCTTATTGGCGGCGTAGATGTAAGAAATATTCCAAAGGAAACCTTATCTGACATGGTCTCCTTTGTGTTCCAGGACAGCAGCCTTTTAAAAATGCCTGTTTTTGACAATGTACGTCTTTCCCATCCGGACGCCACCAGGGAAGAGGTTTTACAGGCCCTTCATGAGGCTCAGTGCGATGACATTATTGAAAAGCTTCCAAACGGCATCGACACCGTTGTAGGTGCTGCAGGGGTCTATGTTTCCGGCGGTGAGAAGCAGCGTTTAAATATTGCCAGAGTGATGCTTAAAAATGCCCCTATCCTGATTTTGGACGAGGCAACTGCTTTTGCGGACCCGGATAATGAAACCAAAGTCCAGGCCGCATTTGCCAATATGAGCCGTGGCAAGACCGTTCTTATGATCGCCCACAGGCTTTCCACCGTTACAGACACCAGCCGCATTTTCGTGATCAAAGACGGCCAGGTGGAAGAAAGCGGAAACCACAAAGATCTGACTGCTTCAAATGGTCTTTATCATCGCATGTGGAAGGATTACTGTACAAATGTAGGCACTTTTGGACCCGAAAGTGCCGTACGATTACATAGCGATCGAGGGAATTTGCCGTATTCAAATGCGAAGCCACGGCAAATTCCGTTTCTGGACATGCAACGCATGGACAGTAACGACATACCAAACGGCTGCCTCGTGGAAAGCAGGTGAAAATAAATGAACAACATAATAAAAACATTACAGTATAAATACGCCCTTTCTGAAAGCGGCGCCAAAGATATGGTCCGGGCCTTTGCCGCCTGCACCTTTTCCGACCTGGTCTTAATGATCCCGGCCGGCCTTCTTTACCAGTTTATTGATACAGTATACACGGCAGATGCCCCCATTTCCGGCAGCCAGATCCTTTTCTTCGGGATCGGCATTTTGGTATGCCTGGCACTGATCTGCCTGTCCACTTACATCCAGTATAACTGCACCTTCTTTTCCACCTACAAAGAAAGCGGCATACGCAGACTTTCCCTTGCAGAGCATATCCGCAAGCTGCCGTTATCCTTCTTTGGGCAGCGTGATCTGACCGATCTGACCAACGCCATTATGAATGACTGCGCCACTTTGGAGACTGCTTCTTCCCACTGGATCCCGGAGCTGATCGGTTCCGTGATCGCCACTACCATTACCGCCCTCATGCTGTTTTTCTTTAACTGGAAAATGGCTATTGCTTCCCTTTGGGTGCTTCCAGTCGCTTTTATCATCCTTGGAAGCTCTGCAAACCTGCACAAAGCCTTAGGAAGAAAGGGAATGGCTGCCAGACTTACCTGCGCAGACGGCATCCAGGAATGCCTGGAAACACTGCCCCAGATCAAATCCAACAACTACGAGGACAAATATCTGGTATCCTTGAAAGAAAAATTTGCAAACGCAGAAAAACGGACTATTTTTACAGAACTTAGTGCCTCTGCCTTCGTTTCCAGCGCCCAGATGTTCTTAAAACTTGGCATTGCAACCACGGCTCTCATCGGCGGAAAACTGCTGATCCAGGGACAGATCCACATTATGACCTTTTTCCTGTATCTCTTTGTAGTCTCCCGCATTTATGACCCCCTGCAAGTAGCTTTGCAGAACCTGATGGCCATTATTTCCCTTTCTGTACAGACAGAGCGGATGAATGAGATCTTACAGTCCCCGATGCAGACCGGGGCAGAAAAGCTGACCAATAATGGCTATGACATTACCTTTGACCATGTTTCCTTCTCCTATCACAATGACAGTAAAAAGATCCTGGATGATGTTTCCTTTACTGCAAAACAGGGCCAGGTAACGGCTCTCATCGGGCCTTCCGGAGGCGGCAAAACTACCGTTTCCAGGCTGGCATCCCGTTTCTGGGATGTAAACAGCGGAAAGATTACTCTGGGTGGTATGGACATTTCAAAGGTTGATCCGGAAACACTGCTTTCCCTGTATTCCATTGTGTTCCAGGATGTAACTTTATTTAACAACACCATTATGGAAAATATCCGTATCGGACGAAAAGGGGCTACAGATGCAGAAGTTATGGAAGCTGCCATGATGGCCCACTGCGATGAATTTGTAAATAAGCTGCCAAATGGCTATGACACCACTATCGGCGAAAATGGCTGCGAACTTTCCGGTGGAGAGCGTCAGCGTATTTCCATTGCAAGAGCCTTCTTGAAAAATGCGCCTATCCTGCTTTTAGATGAAGCCACAGCGTCTCTGGACGTAGAAAATGAGACTCTGATCCAGGCTTCCCTGTCCCAGCTGATGAAAAATAAAACCGTGCTGCTCATCGCCCACCGCATGCGCACCGTAGCAGGCGCAGACCAGATCATTGTATTAAAAAACGGCCATGTGGCAGAAAATGGTTCTCCTGAGACGCTTATGGAAGAAAATGGTATTTTCGCCCATATGTCAAGACTGCAGACGGAAGCAGCAGGCTGGAGCATCCAGTAATCCCCACTGCCACACAAGTCATTTCCGTTCTGACATCTGCCACGCCCTCTGGCGCGGCACAAACCTTCAAATGGTTGCCAAATCCTTAAGACCATTTTTAAGAGAAACGTCATTTGATTTTCAGGCATGGATAAGATACAATCGAAGATATCCCCAAAATTGTAAATAATTGGGAAAAATTGTAAATAAAACATTAGATAAGGACCAAATCTTAACATGCTTGGAAGAACACATTTTTTTATTGGTATATCCGCTGCTTTAGCAGTTATGCAGCCCTCCTCCATGTCCACCTTAGTGGCTGGTGCAGGGGCTGCTGCTATTGGTGGCATGATCAGCGACATTGACTCAGGCACCTCCCAGGCCCATAAAGAGGCCGACAAGATCATGACCGTAGCCATTGCCATTACCGCTGTAGTCATTTTCGCTGACTGTAAATTTCATGTAGGTATTTATGAACGTCTGATGCGCAACAGCAGTATTGCAAGACTTCTCACCGGTGCCATGGCATTTATCATCATCTGCACCTATGGTTCGGGACAGCCCCACCGCTCTTTTATGCACTCCTTTTTATCCATGTTCATGCTCACAGCCTGCATGGATGTGATCTATCCGGATGCAGCTCCTTATTTCGCCATTGCTTATGCTTCCCATCTGGCACTGGATATGTTAAATTACAGGCGGCTTCAGCTGATCTGGCCTATGAAACGTAGTTTTTCCCTGAAGTTCTGCTCTTCCCAGGGACTGATAAACCACCTGCTTTTGTCTGCCGGTATGGTCTGCGTTGTCCTGGAGCTGGTCACATCTATTCCTGCAAGAGGGCTGGCAACGCGTATTGTTTCCTTTTTACCTTTTTGAATAATGACTTTTAATTAGTGTCGCTTATATATCATATGTCATTTTTCACAAAAATTAATTATACTATTGATTTTTGAAAAATTTTACGTATATTCTATAGGTAGATAACAAAAAATCGTTACAGTTCAGCCATTACATCTTCTTGTTTCCATATTCATGAAAACAAGAAGCCTGGTGGTTCCACCATATGCTGATTTGGATGAAAAAGTGCTTATGCAAGCAAGCTTGCAACACACTTTCTCATTCAAACCAGCGCATGGCTGAACTGTAACAAAAAATCCCATTTAATTAAAATTCAAACATTGTGAGGTAGAAAGATGAAGCCAGTTAAAGAAGGAAAAGTACGTGAAATCTATGACAACGGCGATAGCCTGATCATGGTCGCTACCGACCGCATCAGCTGCTTTGATGTGATTCTCCATAATACTGTTACCAAGAAAGGTACTGTTCTGACCCAGATGTCTAAATTCTGGTTTGACTACACAAAAGACATTCTTCCAAACCATATGATCTCTACTGACGTAAAAGATATGCCTGAATTTTTCCAGACTCCTGAGTACGAAGGCAAGAGCATGATGTGCCGCAAGCTGAACATGCTTCCTCTGGAGTGCATCGTCCGCGGCTATATCACAGGAAGCGGCTGGAAGAGCTACAAGGAAAACGGTACTGTATGCGGCATCAAGCTTCCTGAAGGCTTAAAGGAATCTGATAAACTGCCTGAGCCAATCTTCACACCTTCTACCAAGGCCGAGATCGGTGATCACGATGAAAATATCTCCTACGAGCAGAGCATTGACCACCTGGAGAAACACTTCCCGGAAAAGGGAAAAGAATATGCTACCAAACTGCGTGACTACACCATTGCTCTTTACAAGAAGTGCGCTGACTACGCTTTAAGCAAAGGTATCATCATTGCTGATACCAAGTTTGAGTTCGGTCTGGATGAAGATGGAAATATTGTCCTTGGTGATGAAATGCTTACCCCGGACAGCTCCCGTTTCTGGCCTGCAGACGGCTATGAGCCCGGTCATTCCCAGCCATCCTTTGACAAGCAGTTTGCCCGTGACTGGCTGACCTCTCATCCGGGAAATGACTGGACACTGCCAGAAGATGTTGTTCAGAAGACAATTGATAAATATCTCCAGAGCTATAAGATGCTTACTGGAAAAGATCTGTAAAAGAACGTATCTCAGCAGACACGCCCCCATAACAGAACGCCTGACATTCCTGATCCCAGGATTTCCTCCTCCGGATTACTTATGTACTCTCGGAGTCTTTCCTGCACTTGCTTTTGCAAGAAGATTCCGAGAATACATTACTTCAGGAACTCCAGGCGTTCTTTTTATTATTTACTATGAAAGTCCCGGACGGCAGCCGCGAATGAGCTATGCTTGCATGAGCGAATTCACGGGTATCGGACGGGCAAGCCGGTATGAGCAAGGAGCGCGATAGCGCGGATTGCGAATGCTGGCGACGATTGCGTGAGCACCAAAGGTGCGGAGCAATCGGCTTTCATGAATGGTGATGCCTGCGTCAGCAGGCATGTCCGTTTAATTCCGGTCTCTGCCTGCGTCACCAGCCACACACTGACATCCGCTTTTTAATTCTGCATAAAAGGCCTTAAGCTGTTTTTCCATAACCCACTTCATATACTCCCCTTCCAGATACCTTCCCGGCCGGACAGACTGCATAGCCTCATTTCGCTTTATATCCTCTTTCATCCATTCCTCTAACTGCTCCAGACTCATTTTTCCAGATCGTTCCTTTATCTTTTCCTGATACCGGGAATAAAAGCTCATATAATATTCTTCCAGTTGTCCGCTCCAGCGTTCTTCCAATGAAAACAACCGGTCAAATTCCTTTATCTTTTCCCCTGTGTCCGGATCCGCCTCCAGGACCGGGAGCAGACTTACCACTTCGCTGTCCTTATTTCCCGGATTTTCAAACTCCAGCTGTACCTGATCTTTTACTGTATCCAGATAAGGTAAAAATATACTTCCAATATTTCTCTGCTTTCCCTTTAAAGGACTTTTTCTTCCCTTTAACCGGCTTCTGCAGGCAGAACAGCAAAAATACAGGTTATACGGATGCAGGCATAGACAAGGATACCTGGATTTTGGAAAATAATGCTCCACCTCCTCATCTGTTTCCCCATTTGAGATCATATTTAAACATACCGGGCAGGTCCTGCGTATCTTCTTGTTTTTCCCCTTAAAATAGTCTTTAGCCAATTCCCTTCTGCTGTACATGGGACTGGAAAGTTCCTTTAAATGAAAATGGGCAGTGCAAAAGACCACATCATAAAAATATCCGAAAAAATCCTTTAATATCTTCTGGGCTGCATCAGAAAGCTGGTCACTTTCCAGGCTGAACCTGCCATTTTCCCAGGCTTCTTTATCCATAAATTCCATATCATGCTTTATGGCTTCCCAGATCCTTTCCCGCTGTTCCTGCTCCATGCGGAACAGCCGGTCCACTGCCCGGTGCATATTCTTTCCATTCTCTGTGTCACGCTCATAAAGCCTGTAAAACCAGGCTCCATTCTCCGGTGCGAAAGCCAGCCAATCTTCTTTCAGGAACACATTTCCCGGCTGGTCTGCTGCAAATTTGAAAACAGATAACAGAAAATGGCTGACCGCCATTAGATCCTGCTCTTGTTCTTTAACATCTATATTCCAGAACATCTTTCATCACCTCTTTTAGTTGTTAGAAGTGCCTGCGCCTATACCTTATTCCCTTTTTCCAACAGCGCATACAGCTGTTCCTGCAGACGGAAACGCTGATAACCGGGACCCACTTTTGAAATGATCTCTTCCAGCTTATCCGGATCTTTTTCTTCCATGTATGCTTTCACAGAATCCGATGCAAATCTGCCAATGGCAGATGCCTTAAATACCTGTCTGGAAATACTGTCCCGGCCAGCTGCAAAAGTAGAGATCTCCAGATCCTTTACTTCTGTCTTAGAACCTGTGGGATTCTCAAACAGGTGGATCTGCTCCCACATGGCATCTGTTAAGATCAGGTCTGAATGGGTGGCTATCAGGAACTCATTCCCACTTTTCCCGTCCATGCTGCACATAGCATACACAAAGCGGACAAAATCCCGGCTCCATTCATCATTAAAATGCACATCTGGTTCATCATAGAGGAACAATGTATTTTCCCCACAGTGGTTCTGGGCCATAAGGATCAGGCCAATGCGGGCCAACCACATTAATTCCCCGTCACTTAAATCTTCCATTTCATAAAGCCCACGTTCATCCCCGTTGCGATAGGAAAAATGGATCTCCCGGATCACGCCTTCTCTCCATGCTGTAAGGAGAGTGGAGATAAGGGCAAATGGATTTCCATCAAAGTAGCGCTGAAGCATGGGGTGATAAAATACCTTTTCTCCCTCTGCTTCCCAGGAATCAAACAAAAATACTGCTGCTGTTTCCCCTGCAAGGCTTCCATCTTCTTCCACCCGGTCTGCAGAAGTCCTGTGGATCACACAGTTGCTTAAAGAACCGCCCTTTGTATCCTGGTTTAAAAGCCGCCGTAAAATGCTCATCTGCGGCCTGTCTGCAGCCGCTTCCAGCCTTGTATCATCAATGCGAAGGGAAAAAGCTGCCGGAATCAGACGGATATTTAACCGTTTCAGAAGTTTTTTCCTAAGGGATGCATAGTGCAGCGCCTTTGTGCTGATATTGTCATCCTGCATATCAAAGGGCATTACAGCAAACAATGCCGGTAAGATAAATTTTGATGTGACCGCATCCAGAAACAGCACCCTTGGATTTACATCCAGACGCTCATAAAAGGATAATATCTCCTCTGCCGCCTCGCCCTGGGCCACGCTGCTTTCTCCCGGATAGCCTTCATTGCCGGAAACCCGGCTTTCTCCGTTTTCATCATTTATAGCCAGTGACAGATCATACAGATCGCTGGCAAGAGATGCCCTTGGAGACCGGATCAGGATATCTTCCATAGAACTATTAGCCCCGGAGCAATAAGAAATGATCCGGTCCGGCAGGTACTCATCTGGTATAGAATATAGCTGCCGGGTTTTCCCATTTTTTTCCAGTTCCACATATAGCTTTCTCCTCCGCCCGGAAGCATCGCAAAAACCCTTTTTCTGGGGCTTTACATAAATTCCCGTTCCATCCGGCATCCTGTATTTTAACTCAAAAATAAATCCCGGCAGCTCATTTTGCATAATACGGGTAAAAATAAGTCCCACTGCCTCTAACACACTGGACTTTCCAGAACCATTGCAGCCAATGAGAAAATCCACGGGTACAGCCCCCGTCTGCTCCTTAAACTGCAATTTCAGCCGCTTCAGTCCTTTATAACCATCTATATATAAGTATTCCATCTTCATGTTGTATCTCAGACCTCCCTGGTGTCCAGAATCTGATATTTCTGTATGGTAATGGGATGACCTGCACTGTCCTGCACTTCTTTTTCTCCCATATAAAGCTTCTGTGGAACCGTCTTTTCCAGAAATCCCAGAGCTTCTAACAATCTTGCAGATGCCAGGGCATCCTGCACGGAATATCCTTTTTTGTGGATCTGCTTAAACACTGTATGTACCGGCAGCGCTTCCGATGACTGGGCATAGATCCGCAGGATCTCCATCTGAAAATCAGAAAGCATGGTAAAAAGGGACTGAAGCTCCTGAGGGATACGGCTCTGCCAGTCTGTAATGCCTTCTGTAGGCTGGCTGACACTTTGCACTGTACCGATCCCATAACTTTCTTTAAATAAAGATGGGGACGGATCAGTCAGGGCTTCCTGTTTTCTGAACGCCTCTGTCAGTCCGGATGTAAATGCCAGAGACAGCATGGATTTAAAATACCGTTCACCTAACTGCTGCATTTTATGTAACCGTTTTCTTATATTTTCTGCTTTCCGGATCGTTTTTGTAAAAACTGTCTGTTCTGCCTGAGAAAGTACCGGTACAAAAAAGTCATTATCTGTATTTTCCGGCAATACCCGTTTCTGTAAGGATGTCCATACAGACCGGAGTTCAGGAGAAAGAAGTTCTTCATCCCAGCTTATTTTACCTTCTTTTAAAGCAGCCTGGGCCTGTTTTAAAAGAGCATTTTCAAGGATCCTGTTTAATGCAGCCTCAGATGACTGACCACATTTTACAAGCTGCCTGGCCCGCTTTAATCTATCTACAATGACCTTCTGTTCTTTTAAGCAGGGAAATACCACAGGAATACCCGATAACTGCTCCTTGGTCAGATTAGGGATCGTCACTGCATTGGCCCGTTCTATAAGCCATGGGCGGTAAAATTCCAGATAAAAGCAGGCATATTCCGGCAAGATCTGCTCTTCATCGAAAACCATTGCCTGTATTGCCTGGTTCACCGTCATGTCACAGCCTGCAATAGCCGCTTTTCCAATCGTTCCTGATACAGAGAGCAGCACAGCGCCCTTTGGCACTACCAGCCACGGGATCTGGTCTGCCCCTTCTTTGGTAAGATAATTTTCTGTCTGGGAAATATATTCTTCTTTTATGTCCCCAACTCTTGCCCATGGAAGGCTTTCCGGCTGGGGAGTTTTTGTATAATAATCTGTCTTTGAACGATTTAAAGTAGTTCCCCTGATCCACCTGGATACCACCTGACTTAAAGGTCTCTGCTTCCAGTTCTCCAATTTTTCCAATTCAGCCGACCTCCTTAAGAAGTTCTTTTAACTCCTTTGTGATTTCTTCCTGTTCTCTTAACATTTCCTGTAAAAGAAGGGCCGGATCCTCTATTTCCAGATTGATCTGTTCCTCCGGTCTGTAATTTTCCGGCAGCAGGTTCCATTTTGCAGCCTCGATCCCAGCAGCGCCTGCAAACCAGAAGCTGTTGTACTGCCAGTTTGCAGGAACCTTTATGCCATTGCGGTTTTCCACTGTTTTTTCCCTACGGCAGCGTTCCCATTTTCCATAATAGCTGTCTCTCTGGCTCCAGACCTCTTCCAGACGTTCATATTCCTGCTTCTGTTTTTCTTTATCTTCCTGTTTTTCCAGACTGTAATACAGCACTCTCTGGGTATGTCCTTCCCAGCCACTGGACATAAATGGCTTACTGAATATCATGACACTGGAGCGGACACCGCTGTACAGGAAAGTATCTTCCGGCAGCGCGATCACTGCTTCCAGTGAATAAGACTGGAGAAGCCATTTACGCACCTTTATACTCTCTGTACGGGTTGCAAATAAAAAGCTGTTTGGAACAATGAGCATGGCCCTTCCATCGTATTTTAAGGCCAGCATGCCACGGATCAGCTCCATGTGATAGCGACCTCTTACAGTCCTCAGTTCCGATGGAAGTTCCTCTGCCAGTGAATCATCTTTGATGGTATCCGTTCCATATACCGGATTGCTGATCACCAGATCGCAGGTCTCATATAAACAGGCTGGTATTTCCTCCTGCAAATGAAGTTCCATTTTAAGGTCTGAAAGCCTGGATATGATAATACCTGCTGCCCACAGTTCCTCATCCAGCTCATAGCCCATAAGCTTTGGATTTTTTAAATACTTACAAGCTGTCATCAGAGTGCTTCCTGCGCCGCACTGGGTATCTAAGACCGTTTCTCCTTCACCAGGGCTTAACATTCCTTCCGGACAGGTTACAAGGCCAAGAAGTGGCTCTGCGATCTCCACAGGAAGAAGATACCGGTTCTTGCCGCCCTTGCTGTAAAGGCAGAAATTAAACATCCCAGAAAGAGCCGTCTGGAACATCTCACCGGAAACCGGAGCTTTCCACAAACCGGCCAGCTCTTCTGCTATAACTGTAAGCTGGCGCTTTACCGTACCTCTTAGCACCTGCCGGTACCCAAAAAGCTGCTTTATCTCCGGATCCCCTTCTGCATTTATCCCACAGGCTTCAAGCAGCATACACCCAAACTCCCGGAACATCCCCATAAGATCCTGTGAATACTCCATGCGGTAAAAATCTGCCGCTTCCTTAAATCCCTGAACCTTCTCATTTATCTTTATTTTCTGGTCTGATGTCAGCATATTTTGTTACTCCTTTATATGAGATTACCCAAAAAGCAAATGTCTGCTCCGCAGCCACTTTTTTCGTACACGCTTACTATATTATATCCCACATAAGAATTACTTGAAAGAGAAAAAAGCACCCGGCAAGAGAATTTATATAATTCCCATACAGGCGCTTTCTTATTATTTTTCTTTTACTGTTCTTTCTTTTTTCCGGCAAACATAAACACAAGCATTAATCCAGTGAACAACAGTAACCCTGTGATTTTCAGCTACATTCACGCTTTTTCCGCATTCTTTTATCTTCATACATCTTTTCATCTGCTTCACGGTACATTTTATCATAATCTACTGCACCGTAAGCCATGCTGCTTCCCATAGAGAACCTCAGATCAACGGTAAGTCCGTCCCGCAGCTGAGCCTTCAGCCCGCTCTGAAGTGCCTTTAAAGCTTCTATTTTCTGTATAAGAGCTTCTTTCTCATACTTATAATAGAACAATGTAAATTCATCACCGCCCTGACGACACAGAATACAGTTTTCACCAGCTTCCTGTTTCAGCATTTCTGCAATCTTTTTAAGGTACTCATCACCATTTTCATGTCCGTAAGTGTCATTGACCATTTTCAGACCGTCAGCATCTACCATAACAGCAGCGCAGTAATATGACTCCTGGCATTCTTCCAGTATTTTGGAAAGCCTGGCATCTCTGCCAGTCCGGTTAAACAGCCCCGTCAGCTGGTCATGATCTCTCTGATGTTCGATCTCCCTGCGCTTGCGGATCTCCTCTGTAACGTCCGTAATAACACCGAAGATCTCTTCGCCCTCCTGGATCTCTTCAATTTTTAAATATTTACCATTTCCTACAGCAAATATCTCATTTTCACCTGCAACCGGCTCTTTTTGCAGGGTTCCAATATATTTCCTGAAATCTTCCCAGTCAGAAGGCAGCTTCCAGGCAGCTTCTGTGCCGGTCTTTAAGATCTGGAGAACATCACCGGTAAAACGGACTCTCTTCATTTGCCGGTTGTACTCATATACACCAATGTGCATATCCGTCTTTCCAAGCACATAGCTCATTTTCCTGTCATTGGCTAACAGGCTCTGAAGCATTTCATTAATATAACGGCTCAGTTCAAAAAATTCCCTGCTGCTGTGGACATCTATCTTGACGTTTAAGTCACCCATGGTTATCTTATGCAGCTTTCCATTTACTTCCCCGATCTTCTGGACTACCTCCCGGTCCAGATACCGGGTCACTGCCTTAAACAATGCCAGCGCAATGAGTACAAGACATACCGCCAGATACAGCATATTTAACGGTATGCGTTCATAAAGTGCCTTACTGGTCACTGCCACACCGATATAATTATCTGCTACCTTTTTAAATACGATATAGGAACGTTTTCCATTGATCATACCGGAAAAACCTTTTGTACTCTGGATCTTTTCAGTATTTAAACCAACCTCCTTCATATCCATTCCTACCAATTCTATGTCCGTAGCACCTACGATCTTTTCTGTTTCTGCATTTACCGCAAAGTAGCTGGTATCCGGGTTGACACAAAGCTGGGAAAAAATATAAGGCAGTTCATTTTTTTCTGTTACTTTGGATACATTTACCGGTTCAATTCCCACTTGCACGATAAATTCCCCGGTGCTGTTCCACATAGCTGAATACTGCATCAGCTTATGCTCTGCTGTATTCGGCTCAATATCCTGGACCATTTTCAGGGATTTGTCCTTAAGCATGGGCTTAAAATAATTCATCTGCTTCCCAGAGTCAAAGCTATAACCATAATACTGGGGATGGGTTCCGGAAACGATCTCTCCTGCTGCATCAATAATGTGGATCTCATCTACTTCCATAAATTCTGCGATCTTACGCAGTTCATACCGATCATTTCCCACCCCGGTGTTCTTCTCCAGAATATAGGCAATGGCCTCTGTATTATGAAGACATTTCGCAGCATATTCCTGACGCAGCCTGGTAAGTTCTTTCTGATTCTCCTCCAGCATCTTATCCATCTGCTCAAAGATCTTATCCGCCGTCCCCTGCGCCCGGCTCTGCTCATTTGCTATATTCAATGCCATAATGCTAATAAGGATCACACTCACCAGCGCAAATGTGACCTTATACATATAACTCCATATGGATTTCTTTAAAGTACGCACAACTTCTCCTTACTTGCTATATGTACATCTATGCCCGTGTACATATACTTGCATCTTCCCATCTTTTGAGAAAGCTTATCACACCTTCGTTACAAGAATTATAGCAACTTTAAAGAAGTTAGGCAAGTTTTCATCAGTTTTAATTGGCTGAATTTTCAATTTGTCTTATGATTAAAAAATTTAAAATATATCTGTTGATAAATCAGATTTTTTTGCGTATACTATAGTTGAAAGAAGCCATTAATGGCTTAACAGCAGGTATATCTCGACCTTTAACTGAGACAGTTATCAGCGGGCGTATCTCAGCCCCAAGCGAGACAGTTAAAAGAGAGTATTTCGCCACTCTAAGTGCGAACTTAACGGCAGGGCGGTTTTATCCGCCCTATTTTAATACGGAGGTGAATTTTGTCAATCAGACTATATGAAGTAAACTCTAAATATATCGACTATCTTATCCCCTATGCACCACATTTATTTCACAACAAAAAGCCCGGTCAGCATAACGAGCGAAAATATATTGGTATTATTTTAATCGTAAATAATATGAACTATTTTACCCCTCTATCATCTTATAAACCTAAACATGACAAAATGAAAAACTGTTTAGATTTTCTTAAAATTGGAAATTATGCCGTTATAAATATCAATAACATGTTTCCCGTTCCTGAAGGCGAATATCAATATGTACATATCCCAGAAATCAAAAACACCCAGTATCAAAAATTGTTAATGGCAGAATATCGACTCATAAAAAAATTGCAGGATAGAATAAAGAGAAATGCTGCTCTTACCTGCAATCTAAGAAATAATCTTTCAGCTCACCAGCGGCAGAATCTAATTTATCCACAGCCAGCTCATAGGCATGACCATGATCATTGCGGGAATCATATCTACAATGGGATAATTTTTAAACTTATCGCGCATATCAACGCCCTGCGTACGTGTTGCTGCGATGGTAGTATCAGAATCTTTTTGTACTTGATTTTGCGAAAAGATTTTTTGTCAGTTGCACCCAAGGTACATTTTTACTGATAGGACCAGTATGTCAGATATAGCGACTATACACGCAAGGATGCATTTTTACCCAAAAGGTATGTTCATTTTATTTCCAGCACGTCTCTTTTAAATACTCCAACATTATCCCCGACACCACAGAATTGGCTGTCTTTGAAAATGCCAGTCCCAGCGTCCGGTGTGAAGCTGGCTCTAAGGGTCTGGATTCTACATCGTTTCTGGCAAAGGCTTTTAGTACCATTTCCTGGGAAATGGTAACGCCTAATCCGCTTTTTACAAAGGCCATGATCAGTGTATCGTCCCGGAAGCTGTAGGTGATCTTCGGCTTTACGGGACATTTTGCTAATAAATGCTGGATATCGTTGTCACAACCAGGTGTTTCTATAATTAAGGGATACGAAAACAGTTCTGACACTGTGACCCGTTCTTTTTCTGTAAGTGGATGCCCCTTAGGCATCACTGCACACAGCGGGTCATCCATCAGTGGATAAAATTTCAGGTCATCTGCCACAATAGATGACAGGAATCCGCAGTCCACCTGTCCATGGATGATCCAGTCACGGATCTCATCGTAATTGCCGTCAAAGATCTCCACCTGCACCTTTGGATAATGCTCTTTGAAGAAATGGATCACTCCCGGCATCCACAACGCTGTAATACTGGAAAAGCTTCCTACCCGCAGCTTTCCTTCGATCTTATGATTAATATTAAAGGCCGCCTGGCGCAGCTTTGCCTTCTGATTTACCATTTCCTGGATATAAGGGATCAGTCTGGCTCCGTTATCTGTAAGTATGACTCCCTTTTTTACTCTGGCAAACAGCCGGACTTCCAGTTCTTCTTCCAGTCCAGCCATCATCTGGCTGATGCCGGACTGTGTGTAATTTAATGCCTCTGCCGCCCCGGAAAAGCTGCCGGTCTCGCACACTTTCAGAAAAATCTCATATTTGTCTTTCTGTTCTTTCATAAATCCCACCACCCCATATGATACCAGCTTGTTCCCCACGACCTGGCATCATACACATTACTAAAAATTATATATAATCATAAAAACATTTGTTTTACTGATATTATAACATGTGCTATTCTGGTATGACAAGCAAGTTCAGCTATAGATAATTTTAGGGGGATTCTTTTTCATGAATAAGAAAAAAAGTAGTTTTTCCGGACAGTTAGGTTTTGTTTTAGCTGCTGCCGGTAGTGCCGTAGGCGTGGGAAACCTGTGGCGTTTTCCGTATCTGGCTGCAAAGGACGGCGGAGGACTGTTCTTAGTCATTTATCTGGCACTGGTTTTAACATTTGGATTCACACTGCTGGCATCTGACATTGCCATTGGCCGCAGAACAAAGGAAAGCGCCATCGGTGCTTATACCCAGATGTCGCCTAAATGGAAATTTTTAGGAGTTTTAACCTTTCTTGTTCCAGTCCTGATCATGACCTACTATGCTGTTATCGGCGGCTGGGTCACAAAATACGCTGTTGTCTATCTCACCGGACAGACTGCCGCTGCAGCCCAGGACAATTATTTTACCTCATTTATCACTTCACCTGTATCACCAGTCCTGTTTGCCCTTTTATTCATGGGTGTAACAGCATTTATTGTATACAATGGTGTGGAAGATGGTATTGAGCGTGTTTCCCGTTGCATGATGCCCATCCTTCTGGTTCTGGTGGTTGTGATCGCAGGCTATTCCCTGACACTGCACCATGTAGACGAAAGCGGACAGATGCGTACCGGTATGGACGGCCTTCTTTATTATATAACCCCTCATTTTGAGGGACTGACCTTTAGCCGCTTCCTTCAGATCTTACTTGATGCCATGAGCCAGCTGTTCTTTTCCTTAAGTGTTTCCATGGGTATCATGATCACCTATGGCTCTTATGTGAAACCGGAAGTTAACTTAAATAAAGCTGTTAATCAGATTGAGATCTTCGACACAGGTGTTGCTCTTTTAGCAGGCGCCATGATCATCCCGGCAGTTTTTGTTTTCTCCGGCACCGACGGAATGAGCGCAGGTCCAAGTTTAATGTTCATTTCCCTTCCTAAGGTATTTGCCGCCATGGGAAAAGCAGGTACCTTTGTTGGTCTTTTGTTCTTTGTAACAACTATTTTCGCTACTCTTACGTCCTGTATCTCTGTGCTGGAATCTATCACTGCCAACTGCATGGAGATCTTCCACACAGGCCGCAAGAAAACAGTCCTTGTGCTGACCGTGATCTATCTGGCTGCCTCTGCTATTATTGCCCTTGGCTACAGTATCTTCTATATTGAAGTAAAACTGCCAAACGGCTCTGTGGGACAGTTATTAGACATCATGGACTATATCAGCAACAGCGTTATGATGCCGTTTATCGCACTACTCTCTGCCTTTCTGATCGGCTGGATCAAAACACCAGACTATGTGATCGAAGAAATGGAAAGCACTGGAGATACCTTCCGCCGCAAAAAGCTGTACCGCATCATGATCCGCTATGTAGCCCCGGTTATGATGTTTGTACTGTTTTTACAGTCTACAGGAATACTCTGACAACCGCCTGCGTCAGCAGGCAGTGAATCACAAGTTTACAAAGCAAACGGACGCGTCAGCCGGCGCGTCCATTTTTTGTTCTCTGTTTTATTTTACAGCACCCATTCCTCCAGGAAATGAGCCGCCCCGTCCTCTTCATTATGCCCGGCCACAAATTTCGCAGCCTGCTTTACATCATCTTCTGCGTTTTCCATTGCTGCGGAGATGCCTGCAGCCTGAAGCATGGAAATATCATTTTCGTTATCCCCAATAGCCAGCACATTTTCCATACTTATCCCCAATTTTTTACAAAGTGTACACAGTGCATTTCCTTTAGAGGCATGGATAGAGTTTAATTCTATGATCCCATCTCCGGTGCGCAGAAATACGATACCCGGTATGGGGCTTCCTTTTTCCAGAAGTTCCTGTGCCAGTCCATCTTTTAAGACATGAGCACCCATTTTCATCACTTTTACTCCGCTGGTCCTTAAAAACTCTCCCAGATCTTTTACATTTCCCTCGCTGAACCTGATATAAGGATATTTCTCAGAAAGCCCTGTTTTCTCCCATCCCTCTGCCCGGAAAGTACCTCTGTCTGTATGGACATATACAGCCACTGGGAATTGTTCCAGATACGCAATGGCTTCCACTGCTTTTTCTGTGGAGATCCCTGTTTCACAGATACTTTTTTCCTCCGGTACATCCATAAGCATGGCACCATTGGAGCAGATAGCATACTGAATGCCGTCTACATTATTTAATACTGCTTCTTTCATTCCTCCGATCGGTCTTCCTGAGGCAGGTACCAGGATCACACCTTTTTTTACAATCTTTCTTAAAACATCTAATGTATAGTCTGATATGCTCTTATCATCATGAAGAAGAGTTCCGTCCATATCTACGGCTACCAGCCGGATCGTTGTGTTTTCACTATGCATATTGATTTCCTCCTGTAATGTTCTGGTGTAATATTCTCTCGGGATCTTTCTGTGCCTGATCTTGATCCTGACATCTGATTTTAAGTATAGCACACATTTCCCCCATAAAAGTGTCAATCCTAGTGTCGAACCCCATTCCTCCACTCTGGACATCTCACCATTTTTCTCACTGCTACTGCCGAAACCCTTTTCAAACTGGCGAAATCATTCAAAACATCTTTCTTTTCAGATTATTTTTTGTATAATTACACTTGTTATCAGGTAGACATAAAACACGCGCGAAAAGAATTCAAGTCAAATCAACAAACAGGAGAATCATGTACATGCTCAGCACAAAAGAAGAACTCTATCTTTACCTGGAAAAAATAAGCCGGGGCTATGCCCTGAAAGATCTGAAATATTTTACGGCGAACCATATCAGCGAATCACTGAATATTTCCCGTAATCTGGCCAGTCAGTATCTGAACGAGCTGGTAAAAGAAGGGCGGGCCATTAAGGTCAACTCCCGTCCTGTTTATTTCTTCCATAAGAAAAATGTTGAACGCGAAGCCCAGGTCGCCCTGGAAACCTGCGTATTCTCCGGTATGGACGATTTTCAGCGGAAATGCCGAAGCGATGAAAATAAAAGAGATTTTCAGAAAGCCATCGGTTATTACCTGAGTTTAAGTTCCTGCATCGAGCAGTGTAAAGCAGCTGTTAAATACCCGTCAAATGGTCTTCCGGCCTTGTTTAACGGAGCTGGCGGAACAGGAAAGGCTTTTCTTTCCAGGCTGATGTATGAATATGCTGTAAATGAACGGGTAATAGGAACTGCAGGCGCAGCTTCTCTCCCGCCTTACATCACAGTAGACTGCTCCGAATATGCCCAGAATGAAGAAAAATTTGCTATTTCCCTTTGCGGCAGCGAAGACGGAAAAGGCTGGCTTGCAAAAGCAAACGGCGGCATCCTTTTCTTTGATGAAATTGACAGGCTTCCATTTTCAGGACAGGAACTGATCTATTCCTACTTAATTTCGGGACAATATAAAGGATATCATGATGACGAACATGTTTTTGAGTCCAATGCAAGACTGGTATTTTCCACCACAAAAATACCGGCGGAAACACTTTATAAGCCACTTGCAAGAATGATCCCCATTGTGATCCCGGTCCCAACATTGCATGAACGCACAGCCGATGAAAAAGAGGAAATGTTAGTCTCCTTCTTAAAAGCAGAAGGGCGGCGCATGGGCGTAGATGTAAGCATCAGCCAGAACGCCTTCCACTGTATGCTGGAATTTTCCTACGAAAACAACATCGACGAATTAAAAACCTGCGTTACCAGCAGCTGTGCCGGAGCTTATCTGGAAAAAACCAGCGATGGTATCGCTATCCACAGTTATCACCTTCCGGAATATATGCTCTCCTCCTTAAAACTGGAGGTTGAAGACAAAGACAAACGTATGATCCACTTAAACAGTTACAGCCGTGACACCTCTTTGGGGCAGACGGTACAGTATTTCCAGATCATGTTAGATGTCTTTGAAGATTACCGTCAGGATATGCTCAGTTTTGACGGCCTGATGATGGAATTCCGGAAACAATTAAATGATTATTACGACTATCTGATCTACGGACAGAAGCTTGTAAACATCAAGATCTCCACTTACGAACAGCTGATCAATCAGATTTTTGAAAATGTAGGTGAAATGTATGGCATCAGCCTTTCCAAAAAATACAGCCACTTACTTGCCCGCCGCTTATATATACAGCTTCAGGGCGATCATCTGATCGACAACTGGATGAAACAAAACCATGACGAGATTGAAGAAATGTTTCAAGCTGTAAGCGCTGTTCTTGAAAAAGAATCAGTCATCTGTTCCAGGATCGTAAACCTGATCAAACTGAATCTGGACATTGAAGCAGACAGTTTAAACCAGCTGTTTTTGCTTTTAGATATAAAAAACCAGAACCAGAAGATCCAGGGACTTTCCGCAGCCGGTATTATCTTAAGCCACGGCTATGCAACAGCTTCCAGTATTGCAGATGCCGCTAACCAGATCATCGGGCGAAAGGTATTCGATGCCATTGATATGCCTCTTGACATGCAGATGAGTGACATCACCGGGCTGCTGGAAAAACACATTGAACGATTTATCACCTGTCAGGACGTAGTACTTCTGGTGGATATGGGTTCTTTAGAGCAGATCCACAGCCAGATGGGCGGCCTGCGAAACTTAAATATCGGCATCATCAACAATATTTCCACTGCCTTAGCTGTTGATATCGGCCTTGGCATCTGTGGGAACCAGAAGCTGGAAGACATCCTGAAACGGGCCAGCGAAAGCAATGTCTGCACCTACCGTATCATCCACAATGTACAGAAGGAAGACGCCGTGATCTTCAGCGGAGAAAACGGCATTGACACAACGGAAAAGCTAAAAGAGCTGATCTTAAAGACTTCCGCCACTTCCATTCCTGTAAAATTTGTGGCTTATGATTATTACCGGCTGATGAAAAACGGCAGCCATGATGAGATTTTCCAGCAATACCATGTAAAATGCATCATCGGGCTTTTCAATCCGGAGATCGAGGGAATTCCTTTTATCTCACTGGAAGACATTATTTCCATGAATTCCGCAGAAAAGCTGACAAACATTTTCTCAGAGTATCTGGATGAAGAACAAATGGAAATATTTAACCAGAACCTGGTAAAGAATTTCTCCCTGCAAAATATAGTTGAATCCATTACCATTTTAAATCCTGACAAGCTTTTAGATGAAGTGGAACAGGCAGTGGGACGGCTTCAGAAGATCACAGGAAGAAAGATCGCAGGACGTATCATGACCGGGCTTTATGTCCACCTGTGCTGTCTGGTGGAACGTCTGGTCACAAAAACACCTATTGATAATTATCAGGATCTGGAAGAATTTGAACAAAAACATGCCGACTTTATCAGGCAGGTAAGGGACAGCTTTCAGGATATCTCCCGGCATTACCGGGTGGCTCTGCCTGTAAGTGAGATTGCTTACATTTATGATTATATGCATTTGAATTCAAAAAATAAGCTTTCCGGGCAGGCAGAAAGCCCGGCCGTCCGTGAGGACGAATAGGAGGTAAATATGGGTATTGTACTTGCAAGAATTGATAACCGTCTTCTTCATGGTATCGTGGCTACACAGTGGGCCGGACGTTCCGGTGCACAGCGTATCATGATCATTGATGACACTGTTGCCAATAATGAACTGACCAAAGCCAGCATGAAGCTTGCCAGACCTACCGGAATGGCTATTTCCATCATTACCGAGGAAACAGCTTTAAATAACTTCAAAGCCGGAAAATACAATGACCACACTGTATTTGTACTGGTTAAGAAGCCGGAAACACTGGTTAAGCTGTCTGAGATCGGCGTAAAGATCCCAGAACTGGTCATTGGCGGAACTGTAAAGCCTGCTGAAGGCGAAGAAGCTGTAAAGCTTTCCCAGAGAGCTTACGCAAAGCCGGATGACATTGAGGCTTACAAGAAATTAAAGGCTGCGGGAACCAAGCTCTATGCACAGTATGTACCTGCAGACGCAGAAGTTTCTATTGACGAATTTCTGAAATAACCAAAGGGGGAAATTGTTATGCAATTAAGTGCTTTACAAATTGTACTGCTTGTCCTGGTGGCTGCTGAGATCAACGTTGACCGCCGCGGATTATCACTGACACATGCAAGACCTGTTATCGTAGGTTTCCTGTGCGGACTGATCTTAGGCGACATGAACAGCGGTCTTTACATCGGCGGTACTTTCACACTGATGTCCTTAGGTGTTGCCGCTCTTGGCGGTTCTTCTGTACCTGATTACGGCGTTGCAACCATTATTGCATGCGCATTTGCAAAAACAACCGGACAGGGACCTGAAGTTGGTATGACCATTGGTCTTCCTGTTGGTATGCTGGGCGTACAGATGGACGTTTTATATAAGATCTGCAACTCCTTCATTGCTCAGAAATCCCAGAAATATGCCAATGAAAAACAGTTTGGCAAAATGTATGCTATCCTTTACCTTTGCCCTGTTATGGTAGCTGTATTCATGGCATTCCCAACCGCTGTTGCATTAACAGCAGGCGCTCCTTTAGTTCAGGCTATCCTGGATGTGCTTCCTTCCTGGGTAACAGGCGGTCTGTCTGTAGCAGGAAAGCTCCTTCCTGGTCTTGGTATTGCCATGCTGCTCCACTACATGCCGGCGAAGAAGTACTTCAACTACATTCTGATCGGCTTTGTACTCAGCGCATACATGGGCGTACCGATCCTTGGTATCGCATTCCTTGGTGTAGCTTTGGCTTACAAGTTCTATATGGATGAAGAAGCAAAGGAAAATGTAGGATTTGCAGGAGGTCTTGAAGATGAATAATGAGAATGAAGTAATGGAAAAAGCTCCCGTTTTAACAAAAAAAGACTGTGTGAAAGGTGCCATCCGCTGGTCCTTAATGGCAATAACAACCTTTAACTACGATACCCAGCTTGCTCCAGCCGTTGTTTTCGGTATTGGACCTCTGCTGCGTAAGATCTATAAAGATGATGACGAATACGTTGAAGCATTAAACAACCATTATAAATACTTCAACACCATGCCATGGCTGGCAAATATCGTTCTTGGTGCTACTCTGGCTCTGGAAGACAAAGAGGGAATCACTTCCCTGGATGCTGTACAGAATATCAAGGTCAGCTTAATGGGACCTTTAGCTGGTATCGGTGATACCTTATTCTGGACACTGCTTCCTACTATCATGGGCTCCATCGCAGGATATATGGCTCTGGAAGGCAACCCTATCGGTGTTATCCTGTGGCTCATTGTAAACCTTATCTTCATCTGCATCCGTACCCAGTTAATGTGGATCGGATACCGTGAAGGTACCAAACTGATCACCAAAGTGGGCAGTAAGCTTGCCCGCATCACAGATGCTGCTTCTGTTCTGGGCCTTACTGTTGTAGGTGCGCTGTCCGCAACGGTTGTAACTGCAAAAACACCTCTGGCATTCCAGATGGGCGAAGTCAATCTGGCAGTTGCAGATCTGTTAGACAAGATCATGCCTTCTATGATTTCTGTAGCTACTGTCCTGGTACTGTATAAGCTCCTTGGAAAGAAGGGCATGAAGATCACTACCCTGATCCTCATTGTTATCATCTTCTCCATGATCTGCTCTGCACTGGGAATCCTGGCTTGATCATTTATAACTAATATAACTAAACGGACATGTCGCCGGATGGTGACATCACCATAATGACGGTTCTGCCTGTCTTATTTGGCAGGCAGAGCCATTTTTTATTCAACTAAGGGGAGATTATCATATGGTTGAAGTAAGCGCAGCAAAACGTAATATCACACCTCCATTTCCTATGTACATGCGCGGTTATGCCATGAGAACAGGAAAATCTATTGGTGTTTTGGATGAACTTTACTGCAGGACTTTAGTCCTGCGCATTGACGGGGAGATTTTTATATGGTCCACCCTGGATCTGTGCCGGTTAGAAGAACCGATCTCTGATTATGCCCGCACAGTCCTTGCCGGAAAATATTCTGTTCCAAAGGAAAATATCATTATCGGAACCATTCATACACACTCTGGCCCTGATATCAGCTTTGAAGATGAAGGGGAAGACAGAAATCATCGCAAGGCAGTTTACAGGGAACTGGTAATGAAACAGCTTTTTGACGCTGTAGATGAATGCTTTGACCGTGGCTTCTTAGAGGTAACACCTTATATGGTAAAGGGAACAATAGAAGGTGTATACGGAAACCGCAATTATATTGACAAACCAAGTGATAAAGATATCAACATGATCCTGTTCCGCAATGAAAATCATGTAGTTGCAGGTATGTTCCAGTTTACCTGCCATCCAACTGTCCTTGGCATCCACAACATGAAGATCAGCTCTGATCTTTTAGGAAATGTGGGAAAGGCTCTGGATGAAAAATACAATAGTATTTTCATTACCATGCAGGGCGCCTGCGGTGATATGGGCAATCGCCAGTACCGTCAGGGAAATGATGAAAAAGAACTGTGGCGCGTACGTGATGAAGTAATGAAGCAGGTAAATGTTTTCGCAGAAACGGAAACTCCTATGGAGTTAAAAGCTGGATCTGTAAAAACTGCAGAATACACCATCCACCAGACTTATGATCTGGATGCCATGAAGGCACAGTTAGCAGAAGATGAAAAGAAGCTGGCTGCTGCTGTTACAGAGGATGATAAAAAGCTTCTCTGGTCCGGTGTCCGCCACATGAGAAGAAAGATCCAGTCAGGCGGCATCAATGTTACGCTCCGCTCTGTTATCTTCCATTTAGGTGACCTGGAGATGATCACGATCCCCGGAGAGCTGTTCTCCACCTTCGGAATGGAGATCAAAAAGAACTTTAATGCTCCTATGCGCATCGTATGGGGCTATGCAAACTACAGCGCAGGTTATATCGTAGAGAAAGATGAATTCGGAAAAGGTTATGAAAGCATGCAGACTCCTTTCCTCCAGGGAGAAGCAGAACTTTACGTAGATCATCTGATCAAATCCCTGTAGTATCTGATGATACCAGGGTCCCAAGTTCATAAATCCGATGCAAGCTTGCTTGCAGGAGGATTTTTGAACTTGGGACCCGCCAAAAACATGAGTAAGAAGCCATTTTTTGAAGAAAAATGAGCGGATTACGAATGTTTTTAGAATTGCGAGAGTGCAAAGCACGTAGCAATTCGGTATCAGAGGGGGCAAAATACCTTTTGACCCCAACATCATCTGATCCCCGCCACACTATTATAAATATAACTATAACTATAAAACTATAAGGAGAAGCGTTATGAGAAGATATATTATCGCCTCCCATCATTTACTGGCCCACGGCCTAAAAGACACATTAAATTTTCTTACTTCCATGGACGGCATCATTGATATCAGTGCCTATATGGATGACACCGATCTTCCAACCCAGATCAAAGAATTATTTGATTCCTTTGACCCGGAGGATGAAGTAGTCATGATGACTGATATGTTAGGTGGCAGTGTAAACCAGCAGTTCTGCCCATATGTAAACGATCATCGTCACCTGATCTGCGGTATTAATCTTCCATGTGCCTTAAGCCTGGTATTACAGCCTCAGGATATGCCTCTTACTGCAGAGACCATCCGGACTATTGTAGAAGAGTCCAGAAGCCATCTGATCTATGTAAATGAGTATAATGATGGGGCTAATGAGGATGACGAGTAAAAAATCGTGAAAATCCACTTCATTGAACAGACATACATAAAAGAAGCAGCTGACCGGATTTTTCCAACAGCTGCTTTTTTCGTAGAAAAATCAGGAATATATAAAGTCAGAAGTGTGAAAAACGCAAATTGATTTTATTTGAAAAAAATGATAAAACAGGGAATGAAAGAAGGGATATACATGAAACAAAAAACCGGGCTGCAAATGTCCAGTTCTCTGCCTGTTATGATACTTCTTAACTTATCCGGCGGAACACAGGATGCCTGCTCCTATTTTTTACGTGACCACGTTTTTGCCAATGCCCAGACGGGAAATATTGTTTTAATGGGGTGTCATCTGATCTCCAAAAATCTGAAGGATTCCATCCACTATTTTCTCCCTGTTGCCTTTTTTGCACTGGGGATACTTATGGCCTGTCTGATCCGCTCCCGTTTTCGCCGTACCGGAAGGATCCACTGGCGCCATCTGGTATTGACCATAGAGATCATCCTGCTGTTTATCG
The DNA here is from genome assembly GCA_025758065.1 of Lachnospiraceae bacterium. Classification (NCBI taxonomy): domain Bacteria; kingdom Bacillati; phylum Bacillota; class Clostridia; order Lachnospirales; family Lachnospiraceae; species Lachnospiraceae bacterium. The sequence continues at coordinate 1,292,944 of CP107199.1, read as the reverse complement.
TTGGTTTTATCCCGGAACAGCTAAACTGGCTTGCAAATGGGCTTACCTCCTTTGCCTGTGCCATGCAGGTACAGTCTTTCCGTACAGTAAGAGGCAGTGCCTATGCCAGCACCATGTGTATTGGAAACCTGCGAAGCGGCACGGATCATTTTTATAAAGCTGTTACTGAAAAGAAAAAAGAGGAGCTTAAAATCGCTGCTATCTATCTGACTGCTATCGGCTCATTTACCATTGGCGCTGCCTGCGGCGGACACCTGGCAAACTATTTTTCCTACCGCACCATCTGGATCTCCTGCGGGCTTTTGATCCTGTGTTTCTTACTAATGCTGATCAAAGAAGAGGATGATCTGGCGGCAATAGAAAAGGAAGAACGCCAGGAGCTGAAAAAAGAGCAGGAAGAATTGAAAGAAGAAAAGAAAGAGCTTCAAAAAGAACAAAAAGAGCTCCAGAAAGAACAGAACGAATTAAAAGAAGACCAGAAGATCATCCGGGAAATGGATGAGAAAACACAGGATCAATAAATATATAAAACAGGCACTATGAAGATCATAAATTCCTCGCAGTGCCTGTTTTTTCAACGTTATTTTTTAGTTCATCAATTACGGTCTTACCGAAGTTCCATCAGGGAGTTTAGAAAAAAGCCAACTATGATCCATCTCTACTTCCGGATATTTTAATGCTTCTTTTTCATCAAAATCCACACCAATTCCATTTTTATCACTTACATAAGCATAACCATTTTTTACTACAGGACAATTAGGAAATACTGCCTGTTCCTCTTCAGAAAATCCTGAAAACTCCTGAATTCCAAAATTATGACAATTTAAATCCAAATGCATTTGAGCAGCCATACCAATTGGTGATAAGTCATTAGGACCATGCCATGCAGTTTTTACTCCATAAGCTTCACAATAATGAGCTAACTTTCTGGCTGGTGTAATTCCTCCAATATCGCTCAAATGAACTCGAATAAAGTCAATCCACTGATTCTGTACTAATGGTTTCCATTCTGTCGGATTGGTAAACAGTTCGCCCATTGCCAGAGGCAATGTGGTATGTTCCCGCAAAACTTTAAAAAATTCATCATACTCTGGCGCTAAAGAATCCTCCAAGAAGAACAGCTTATATTTTTCCAGTTCCCTAGCAAATTCTATTGTCTGAGCTAAAGACAGACGTTCATGTACATCATGCATTAATTCTACATTCCAGCCAATATCATTTCTAACCCGATCAAACAAATGATATACACTGTTCATGTACATTCTGGGATCAAAATATGCGCCTTGTGGAGCATTTTCAGGTTTTACAATACTTTGTCTTTTTCCTCCAAAATTTCCTCCATAAGTACCCATATGGCAACGAATATATCTGTATCCCTCTTCAATGTAACGCTGGATGCATTCTTCTACCTCTTCCACACAGCTTCCATCCGCATGGCGGTATACTGTAATTCCTTCTCTGCACTTTCCACCTAACAGACTGTACAGAGGCAGTCCTGCTATTTTTCCCTTAATATCCCAAAGAGCTTCATCCACACCAGAAATTGCATTATTCAGCACCGGACCATTTCTCCAGTAAGAACTGCCCATCATCATCTGCCATAAACCTTCAATATTATCTACAGATTTACCTTTAAGCATAGGTGCTAAATATTCTTCAATGGCTGTTACGACTGCTTTATGGCGCCATGTAAAAGTCGCACAACCATAACCACATAATTTCGGCTCAGATGTCTCTACTTTTACTACCACCAGGTTGATATTTCTTGGTGCTGTTACAAACACCTTTATATCACGTATTGTAATATGATTCATTTTTATTTTCCTCCTACTATTATCAGCTCTTCACAGCGCCACCGGTCATTCCTGCAATGAAATATTTTTGGAAACACATAAACAGAACTACTAACGGAAGGCTGGATATGGTGGATGCCGCCATCAGATCATTCCATTTGATCTGGTATTGTGAATTTAAAGCAACAATACCTACTGTCAGTGTTTTCAACGAATCCTTAGATACCAGTACTGATGAATACATATATTCATTCCAGCCATTAAAAAGCACAAACATAGCTACTGCCGCAATACCCGGAAGGATCAATGGAACAATGATCTTCCAAAATATACAAAAGCTGGAAGCTCCATCTACTCTTGCTGCTTCATCAAGTTCGATTGGTATTGTTTTAAAATATGATACCAGCATCCAGGTACTGAATGCCACATTAGTAGCCGCATACACAACGATCAGACCAAACAATGTATTGGTTAAATGATATCTGGAAAGAACTGCATAAAAAGGTACTACCAGCATAACGCTTGGAAACATTTGTGTAATCAGTAAAAAATCCAGTAACTGCTTACGTCCCTTAAACTTAAATCTTGTAACTCCGTAACCTGCAAGGCAGGCACATGCTACGCAGATGACCATTGCTGGAAGGCAGGTAAGTAAACTATTAAGTGTCATTTTTCCAAAGTTATATGTATTAAAGAATTTGTAAAATGCCTCTAACGAAAACGGATCCGGCAACCATTTAGGATTGGGATAGTAAGTCTGTGCCTCGGTCTTAAATGCCGTTGACAGCATCCACAACACAGGAACCACAATAAATGCTGCTAAAATTATAAGAATCACATAAGTAAGAACCGCATCTAATTTTTTTCGCTTTGATCTATTCATCGTCCTTCATCACCACCTTACTTACCAGATTGATCAGATAACAGATTATAAACACCAGAATACCCCAGGCAGATGCTTTTCCAAAACGCAGATCATTAAATGCTGTACCATAAATGCTTAAGCTGATCAGGCTGGTTGATGTGCCAGGTCCACCTGCTGTCATTGTATACACCAACGTATATTGTTTAAACCACCATACGCAATCAAGGATTAGCACTGTTGTTAAGATTGGTTTTAAACTCGGCAACGTAATATACTGAAACTGCTTCCATCTTCCTGCGCCATCCAGTTCTGCTGCTTCATAATAATCTTTAGAAATACTTTGCAGTCCTGCAAGTATCATTGTCATAACCAGTGGAAAGCCTTTCCAAATGCACACAAACACAACTGACGGGAACGCAAAACTGTTACTTCCCAACCATGACAGATTTGTGCTGATCAATCCCAGACCTCTAAGAATACTATTTAAAATTCCATACATGGGATTCATGATCCAGGTAAATAACAATGCCACCACTGCTTCAGGGAAAAACCACGGCAACATAAATATTACTCGAAAAAACGTTCTTCCTTTAAATTCTCTATTTAAAAGACTTGCTAATATAAATCCCAGAATAAAATGTCCTGCTACTACAAGTACCATAAATTTTAACGTTAAAAAAACTGACTGGTAAAATTCAGGTTCCGTAAAAGCCGCTAAATAATATTTCAATCCCACAAATTTCCATTTACTTACCAAATTTGTGTTAAAGAAGCTGATATAGAAGCCGTATAACATAGGGTATACAATTAATGCTCCCAGCAGAAACACAATAGGGAAGGAAAATAAGTATCCATCATACTGTTTTTTGATCTTACGTTTTTTTGGGGGCTTTTTTCCCAACATTTCCAATTCCCCTCCTTTTATTTTGTAAATTCCCGGAACTCAAAAATGTCCCGGGAATTTACAAATTACTATGAATTATAATTTTTTATATTATTAATTATAATCTTCCATTAATTCATCTACTGTCTTTTCCAGATCCGCAATTGCTTCTTCATTGGTCTTTTCATTTGAAAATACTGCAGCATAAGCATCACCCAATGCGCTCTTTAATCCACTTATGCCTGCAAAGCTTACTGTAGGACGACAGCCATCTTCGATCTGCTGCAGATAACCGGCATAATCATCACCTGTGATGTACTCAGCCTTCTGTCCATCTACAGTAGCAGGAATCTTACCACTGCTCTGCCAGAACATCATCTGATCGTCATGCTCTACAAAGAAGCGAAGAAATTCAACAGCAGCAGCGGCTTCCTCATCTGTAGTATACTCACTAATTGCATAGCCTTCTGTTCCCAGCATAGTTCCAGGATAATCACCAGGAAGTTTGAAAGACCCTAAATTGCCTTTCAAATCTGGATTATTTGCATAAGCAACTCCTAACGCATTAGAACCTGTCATAAACATACTGGTATATCCCATTGCAAAATAGTTTGCTGCTGTAGGATAATCAACTTCTGTAATACCAATTGGAACGATTCCGCCATCATTCATCTTTGTCCATTTTTCAAAAGCATCTGTAAATGTCTTATTATCTGCTTTCAGATCTGTATCCCACTTGCCGTCGGTATCTGTAACACAATCTACACCATTAGACCAAAGATAAGACATAAAACGGCTCTGTCCAGAAGAGTTATTAGAACCTACCATACCAAAGCCCCACTGATCGACTTCGCCATCACCATCTGTATCCTTTGTAAGTGCCTTTGCACACTCAACAAACTCATCCCATGTTTTAGGAATTTCCAAGCCAGCCTCTTTAAAACGGTCCTTCCTATAAATAATAGCCTGAGGCTGCAATGCAACAGGGAAATATGCGATCTCATCGCCCAGCTTGCAGGAATCTAATACACCATTAGCAAATTCTGCCGTCAGATCATCTGGAAGTAAATTAGTCAGGTCTTTTGTCAGTTCCAGATCATGCAGTGTTGCCACGGCATCCGCAGATGTAAAGAAAATCTGTGGGAGATCATCAGGAGTTGTTGCCATTGCAGACAGCTTTGTATAAATATCATTTGTGCTGATCGCCTGAATCTCTACCTTAATGTTAGGATGTTCTTTCATAAATTCATCAGCATAAGAATATACATATTTTCCATGTGGATCCTCTCCTGCATATCCACATAATACAGTCAATGAAACCTCTTTAGAGTCTTTTTCATCAGATGCAGCGCTTGTGTCTGTACTCTCACTTTTACTTGTATCAGCACTTGTTGCAGTACTGTTTCCAGAAGTTCCGCATCCTGTTAATGATGCTGCTGCTAAAACTGCCGCAAGTGCAGCAGATATAATTCTCATCTTTTTTACCATAAAATAGCTCCTCCTTCATAATTGTACTGGCCAGTACCTTTCCGATGCAATTATCTTAGCATACAGATTTCGAACAATCTGTATATATTTTTGCCGTTTTTCACCATTTTTTAGTCAAAAACGCCCAGAACTTTTCTACTCTGGGCGTTTTGCATCTCTTCATAATAAAAATTATCACCTAGCTCGTTCTAACCACGCTTTCATTTCTTTCCGGTATTGCAAAGGGCTTGTTTCCATAATTGTTTTAAATTGACGCAAAAAAGTATTTACACTGTCATACCCGCACTGGCTGGCAATGCTTGTTACACTTTCTTGCGTATTCTCCAAAAGTCTGGCCCCTTCACAAACACGAACACGATTAATATATTTTGTAAGTGGTTGCCCAATGCATCGGCTGAATTCTTTGCTGATGGTTACAGGGTGAAGATAAAATTGTTCACTCAATCCATTTAGGTTTAGATCCTCTATATAATGCTGGTCAATATACTCTTTAATATCATACATTTGCTGGCTCATAGAAGAAACCTCATTTTTATTTCTTTTCAGGTCCCATTGGCGATACAGAATAACTGCAATTTGCGTCACTATACTTTTTTCCACCATTGAACTAAAAGGCATATCCTGTTTTTGTTCATCATACAGAGATTTCAACAGATAAATACATTGATTGAAAACACTGTTTTCTACCTTTTTAAAATATTGTACAAACTCATCAGGAGATGTTCCCTGCCATACTTTGATCAAATCTTCCCCCAGGTTTAATCGCCTGTAGTAACTTGGCTTTACCGCCAGCCCATACCGCAAAAACGGAAGTTTATCTAATCGTCTCATATGATGTTTACGAGAGCCTATGATTAAAATATTACCTTTCTCTACATAATATTTTTTTCCCTCTACGTAATAATCAGCACTTCCGTTTTCTACAAAAAGAATCTCTGCAGATTCATGAATATGGTGCATTTCATTTTGTTCATATTCGCAAGAATGAGAAACATCATAATTTGCTTCGTTCAAAGCTTTAAAATGATCTGGCTCATAATAATCATTAATTTTTACATCCATAACATTGTCCTCATCCTTTCAACTTTCCTTGTATTTTTATTCCATGAACATATTAACATATACTTCTTGCTATGTATAGCAATGCATTTTCCGCAATCAAATAGTTTTTAACAACGCAAAATGTCCGGTATACGTATCTCCGGACATTTTACATTACATATGAAATTATATATTTTATACAGTATAAGAATCTACGGTAACTGTATAAGCACTGTCTCCCTGTACATACACTGTTTCGTTACTTCCCTTGATCGTTACCGTCTTTCCATCTGCATCTTTGATCGTTCCTTTATTTGTGAGCCCTGATAACCGGCTGTCTTTTGTGACGATCCATGTGGATGCGGCATCAATGGACAGATCTGCCGTTCCGCTGCCTCCATTTCCGGCGCAGGACTCATCCTGGATGAAGCCGCCTGTAAGAACGCTTCCCTCTGTCATCTTAAAGTCCAAAGTACTGATACTGTCCCAGATCACATCTCCTTCCATTTTCTGGTTTTCTTAGGCGTTTGCGAAATGCCTAAAGCCGTATAAATACGCAATGTCATTAACTTTAGCAAAGAGCAGAAATCGTAAGCATTTATAAAACTATGATTCCTGCTTTTTGTTTGTATATGGGCATACTTATCCCCTTCTCTTTGTATTCGTATTTTTTAGCTCAGTACGCTCTTTTATGGGTATTCGAATATTTTCCTGCTAATTGCCCTTTCGTTCTGGTATAATGCCGATCAGGACGAATGGGAACAAGATTTTTACTGATATCTTCATATATTTGCTGAAATAACATATTTTTCTTTTGACCATCCGTTTCAAGAAGTATATAAATCAGATCATTTTTTAAGATTCCAATACTAACAGTCTGATTGATCATCATTTTATGTTTTCTGTTCGCTTCTTTCTGATCCAGTTCACGCTCTGCATCTAATATGATATCTTCAACTAAATTGCTCAGATATATAGTGCTGTATATATCTTGTAATAACAGAATAGGTTTTGTTCCTGTAAAATTCTCTAACTGCAACCGACTCTTTAGCGTTTCATACGCAGTCTCTATCCCCCACCTCATATGATATAATTCTTTTATTTCTTCTGTATGAAATTCAGTTTGTGGAAGATTTGTAGCCAAAACTTCTAAACTTCCGTTTTCTAATAGGATTTTTACCATACGCAATGAAATTTCACCTAATTCTTTCATACGTTCTCCATCTGGCGTTCCCTCGTAATGTCTGATTCTTGACTTATCAAGTTTTATTTTAACTAGCTGATCCTTTTCTGTTAAACTGTTTTGCTCTTTTTTGTAATCACTGCTTTTTAAACGTACGATAAATTTAATATCCTTATCCATCATATGTATAAACGCTGGCGTAGAAGGATATCCTCTGTCCATGATAATAATGTAGGGAATGCTGCCTATTGTTTCCGGTATTCGCTCCATCTGTTTTTCGGCCAGGCGCATTTCATTAAATTTCACCTTATTACAGTCACTTTCCAGTATCATACGATTCATTACATCATAAATACAGCCTAATCCTATTTGAGCTTGGGGCTTTGCGTTTTTCCGGCTTGCAGAACCATATAGTTTCAGTGTTTCAGCAGTGGTAGGAATATTAATATCTGAGCCGTCAGCGGCTAATATTAAATGATCTTTATAAGTTGAAAAGGTGGAATCTGCATAAAAGTTACGGTTATGATATTTATATAATTCTAAAAAAGCATCTGGATTAAGTTTCATACGCTGTTTCAGATATCCTGGTTTTGAAATAGACACACCAGGATGAGCAAGTTTCATATAATTTCTCAGTTCCAATGCCAACGTCAGCCCCTTTCTGTTTATCATCGTGAAAAGAAGATCCTGAAGAGGCATTTTTCGAATTCTGGTAAAATAATTTTTATTACCTGATCGGCAAAATGCCTTAAATTCATCAGAAGTCATTTTTTCTATATCCATGAATATACGTTTCTGAGAATGCTTCATGCATAATCACATCCTTTTTTGAGCAGGTTCATGGCTTCTTTTTACAATATAAGCATATCAAAAAAAGCAGAAGATATCTAATCCATTTCGGAATAAATATCTTCTGCTTTTAAGTTAATGACATTGTATAAATACGGCATTTTTTCTTGTTAAAAATAAAATATCTCCTCAAGGTTTATGGTAAAATAGAATTGTCGAGAAACTATCAACCAATCCACCTAAAGGAGATATATACCCACATGATAACATATAAACAGCTCACTTTGGCAGAAATTTTTGAAGACTGTCAGCATAAATTTGACAATGACAAATACCAGTTCCTTTCGCTTTTTGATGAAGCCATTAACCTTGATGAAATTGTTCCTGTTTCTTTTATTTCTCATTTTTATGCCAGCACCGGAAGACCTCGCAAACATCAGCTTTATCCAATGCTTAAGGCACTTCTTATCCAGCGTATTTTCTCAATCCCGACGGACACACTCCTGATCGTATTTCTGAAATATTCCCAGGAACTGCGTGATTTCTGCGGTTTTGATGTTGTTCCGGATGGTTCCAAATTTACACGTTTCAAACAGGATTTTTTATCGGACTTACAATCTATGTTCGATCATCTTGTTGATCTGACCGAACCGATCTGCCAAAATCTTGATCCTGCCCTTGCTTTCATGACAATCTTTGATACCTCCTGGCATTGAAGCATGGGTTACAGAAAACAACCCCAAATATGCCAACCGTATTATCAAGCAGCTAAAGGCTTTCAAAAAATCCCATAACCTTAATGATTCCTATGATCCTTATAAAGCTGCTTATGGCTCTATGCCAACTCATGCGGCTTCCAATCAGGCAATCCAGCAGATGTACATCAATGGACATTTCTGTTACGCCTATAAATTTGGCATTATTACGAACGGGCTTGGTATTGTTCGTGACATCACTTTCTACAACAAGGACTTTCTAAAAAAACATCCTGATATCGTTGTGGGGAAGAAATCAGATTCACCGGATGAGGATAAATCCCTTGCCGATTCGAAAGCACTTCTTCCAGTTTTAATTGACTTTTTCCAGAAACATCCTTTAATAAATCCAAAGACGTTTCTTGGAGATGCTGCGTTTGATGCCACTAACATTTACAAATCCCTCTTTGAAGAAATTGGCTTTCAAAAAGCATTTATCCCTTTAAAAACAAAGCTTTCTGTGGAAGGAACCGACTATACTGTCAATGAAAACGGTATTCCCTCAGGGATTTCGCTTTTAGCACTGTATATTTATAAATAGTGCCCCTCTCACGCTTATTTTCTCTTTTGCTTCCTGAATAGCTGAATGCGCACAACGTCCCCCCTTAGTTAAATTTAGCTCATTTCAAAGCGCCTGTTTTTATTTTCCCACTGACAGACTATCCGCCCTTTTCATACAAGATACTTTTTACTTTTTCCAATAATAGCTCATCACAAAACTTCCGGTTCACACTTTTTCGGCTGATTCCACTTTCTTTAAATCTTTGAATACGGCGATACAGGTATAATTCTCTCATGTTGAAGCCGATGATCATCAGATCAAATATTACTTCTGTTGCTGCATGGCAATAGCAATGTTTTGCGTGATAATACGTTTTCAACTGGTGGAATCCATTCTCTTCTATATCCCATCTTCGGTTCATCATCTCCCATAAAACCCGAGGTTCCCCTTGATCCAGAGTCGTTACCAGCCACATCCGGCGTTCGTTTTCTTTCCAGCTTTCATGATATCGGATCACACGAAGCTTATGGGGACTATTATCTATCTCAAATCCTGAAAGATCCCAGACTTCTATATTCTTTTTTCCACAGGTAAACGACCTTTTTTTCCCCTCATCCCGCTTAAACAGGCTTTCCGCATCCTGAAACAGTTCCCTTCGTTCATCTTTTAGTCGGATCACCGCATCCAGTCCGCACTCTTTTATCGTATTGATAAATGGGGCATTCAGATACAGCGCATCTGCTACGATCACATCTGCGAAATGTCCGTGTCTTTCCTTCAGACGTCTGATCAGCTTTTTTCCTCCTGTCAGTTCTCCTTCATCTTTTTCCGCTCCGTCCCTCGGTTTTAACATTTCCTGGCCCAGGATTACATGTGGCGTTTTTCCTACTGTCATACAGACCACGCTCCGGTGGAAATATTCTGTTTCACCTGCACGGTTTTTCCGGCTAAGGCAGTCCGAACAGGACTTTTTTGTGCTGTTGAACAATTCCACTCCATCGATACCGGCTACAACATATCCACCTATAGTCCCTTCCCGAAATACACGGTTGCTTTTTATGATATCGATCGTCTGGTCGTGGATCTCACGGATCTCATCTGGATCTATCTGGGTAAGAAGGTCACGGACCGCATCAATTTTAGGTATTTTTCCATGTATGCAGTTTTTCAATCGTTTTCCCATACTTTCAGGCGCAGAAAAAACTGTATGAAAACTCTCATACTGCAGCATCAGAAAGAGCAGTGCCGGCATGACGATATTAAATAATGGGATCGTTCTTCTTTTTCTTTTGTCCGATAACCCCTTGATTTTCTCCGGGATTTTATATACACTTTTCATATAAGTTAGCAGCTTCTTTAATGCTAATTTTTCATTAAGGACACCTTCTTTCGTGTTGTTTTGTGGGTAACATAATTATACAATAAAAGGTGTCCTTTTTGATTGCTTATGCAGAAAAAACAGTAACTTTTTATTCAATATGAGAATTCCCCGTTCTGCCAGATGGATCCCTTGCAAAACGGGGAACTTTTTATCTTAAAAGCGAAATCCCTGCAGATTTCTTTATGCCAAAAGATCCCCTTTACCAGCTATTTACCGCCAATAAAGGAGATCTTACATTTCTATATTTCCATTATCCCGCTGCCTTCCCATGCAGATAAAAGCACACACCACCAACCATAACAGCACCGCCAATGATATTTTCAAGAGTAACCGGCAAAAATTAATCATTGTAAAAAAGCCTGCTGGAATATAATACATATTTGCCACGCAATGCTCAAAACCAGATACTACAAAAGCCAGAATCGGGAAGAAGATTGCCAGCACTTTTCCTCCAATATCTTTTACCGCTGCCTTTGCAACAGCTGCATTAATATTCGCCAACACCACTTCTGCCGGCACATTTAATAATGACTGCATTTTATTTTCCTCCGCTTTGTTTCTACAACTCTGTTGCTACAGCTTTATTCCAATTTCTGCTTCACAGCATCTGCCATTTTTTCACAAAATGCCGGGGATAATCATAGCACTGTCTGTCTTCTGGAACAATCAGCTTCTATGAATTAATTGAGAAAAAACATTCATGTATTCTTTTATGTATTTTTTATGCGCTCTTTATATCTGCACTTATATCCTTTTCCTTTCTTTATCTGCTTTTCTTTATAATAAAAATATCCTCAATAAACAAAAGCTTTATGCCTTACATTCACTGAGGATATCTGTTATATGATTTTATTCACACAGGAGGAGATTTTATGCTGATACTTTTTGCATTTACGATCATTTTTATTCTGTTCATCTTTGGTTATTTTGGCATCGACAAACTGGAGCATTACTTTAAAACCCTGAATAAATGATCATTCTGCCTTGATCATGCGGTACCCAATCCCTATGTGGGTCTGTATATACTGCGGGGCATCCGGTTCGCTTTCCAATTTTTTACGTAAAGTTGCCATAAATACACGTAAAGAAGCAATATCATTTTCCCAGCTGCTGCCCCACACTTTCTGGGTAATATAAGTGTGCGTCAGCACCTTACCTGTATTTTTAGCCATCAGGCACAGCAATTTATACTCTGTAGACGTAAGATGCAGCTCCTTATCCCCCATATAGGCACAACCTGCCGCAAAATCGATCCGCAGTCTGCCATTTGTATAAACAGACTCTGCTATCTGGGCTTCGTCATTCATAAGAGCCATTCTCCGTTCCACAACACGCAGACGTGCCAGCAGCTCCTCTACAGAAAAAGGCTTTGTAAGATAATCATCTGCCCCTGCGTCCAGTGCATCTATTTTATCCGTATCTTCGCTTCTTGCACTGATCACAATAATAGGTAAGTTAGACCAGGTACGTATTTTCCGGATCACATCTACACCATCCATATCAGGCAGTCCCAGATCTAAAAGAACTACATCCGGATTGTGGGAGGAAGTTTCTATAACTGCTCCATCTCCAGTCCCGGCAGTCAGGTATCTGTATCCATGGGTCTTTAATGTGATCGTGATCAGATTTCTTACCGGAACATCATCCTCCACAACCAATATCAATGGTTTACTCATTTAATGCCACCTCCTCTGCAGGCAATGTAAATGTAACGACTGCTCCATGGGGAATATTATCAGATATCCATATTTTTCCTCCATGGGCATTAATAATAGATCTGCAAAGCCCAAGCCCAAGTCCTAAGCTCCTGCGGCTGTCTGCCACCTGATCACCGCCAGTATAAAACATGTCAAATACTCTTTCTTTTCTGTCATCCGGGATCCCATCCCCCAGATCACATACAGAAATGATAACCTGGGAGTTTTCTCCGTTTTCTGCCTTTTCTTTCCTCACCCGAACCGTAATATCCGTTCCCTGAGGCGTATACTTTACTGCATTGCCGATCAGATTGATCAGTACCTGGACGATCAGCCTTGCATCCATCTTTGCAAGGATCAGCTCATCTTCCTCTTCTACCTTTATAGTTCTTCCTGTCCGGCTCTGCCCGGTATGTTTTAACGCCTCCCTGATCACCTCATCCACCAGTTCTGCTGACTGTCGGATCTGCATCCGTCCTTCCTCGATGCGGGTCACAGAAAGAAGATTTTCCACCAGATCGATCAGCCACATGGAATCATCATAAATGTCCCCATAGATCTGCCGGCGCATCTGTGCATCCAGACAGCTTTCATTGTAAAGGAGATTATTTGCATTACCTGAAATAGATGTGAGAGGCGTTCTCAGGTCATGGGAGATCGTTCTTAACAAATTCGCTCTTAACTGTTCATTCTTTGCCAGGATCGCAGCCTCCTCCTTTTCCCGGACATTTTTATCATTCTCCAGCGCAAGGGCACATTCTCCCAATATGGACAATAGCACACTGTTTTCAAATGCATCTAACGGCTGTTTCTGGATCATGATACCTACCACACCATAAACAGTACTGTTTACGCGGATCGCCAGATACTGCCTTTTTGCCTGCTTAAAATGGTCTGTTCCTGTTCCGGCATGGCGGTTATTCTCTAAAGCCCATACAGCAGCCTGTTCCTCACAGGTTTCATCTTCAACCAGGATTTCTCCCCCCTGTGGAATGGTGTGCAGAGGCTGTCCCAGTTTTCCATTTTTCACATCATAAATAACTGTTTCTCTTTTCAAAAGTTTAACGATCTGCTGTGCCGTTCCTTCCAGTATTTCTGATTTTCCCTTAGCCTGCTGTAAAAGCTGGTTTGTATCCAGAAGTACTTTCAGCCTGTACGCATCCCTTGCCGCCTGTCCTGCATGCTGTTTCAGCCTTGATGCCAAGGATCCTGTGATCAAAGCTGCAAGAAACATGACTGCAAATGTAAAAGGATAACTCCGGTCATAAGCCCGCAAGGTAAAACGAGGTGCCGTAAACAGGAAATTAAAGACCAGAACGCTGGCTATCGTAGCCGAAAAACTGTAGAACCAGCCTTCTGTTACAATAGAGATCAGAAGTACGCCTAAAATGTAAACGGTAATGATATTGGCATCTGTCAGCTTTAATTTTTCAAACATCCAGCCTGCTGCTGTAGCTGCAAATAAGATGCCTGCACTTTGAACCGCTGCCTTAAGGGAAAAATCATTCTTTTGCGCCAGCCTGTTCCATTTGCGGATTACCTCAGGTCCCATCTGGCTGTCAGGTATGATATAAATCTCCATTTCAGGCGCATGATCGATCAGCTTTTCCACAAGAGATGTTCCTGCAAAAATCCCTTTTTTCTTTGCAGCACTGCGTCCGATCACGATCCTGGTGATTCCTGAAAGCCTGGCAAACTCCGCAATCTGAAAAGAAATGTCATCACCGTAAACTGTTTCTATTTCTGCCCCGGATTGTTTTGCCAGCTTAATATTCTCTTTCAGACGCTCCTGATCCTCTTTTCCCATTTTTCCGGCCAAAGGTGTTTCTACAAATAATGCCGTTAATGTCCCATTAAAAGCCTCTGCCATCTGAGCAGCTGTGCGTATGATCTTTCCATTAGACGGTGAAGATGATAAACATACAAGTATCCGTTCTTCCATTTTTCTTTTCCCCAGGTATTCTGATGCTCTTCTGAAATCTTCTTAGGATCCACAAGGCCTGCAAATGACTAGTGTACTGTATCATTCACTTTCAGCAAAATGACGCAGAATAAATTTTCAATCTGCAAGGCGGAGGAATGAGGCGATGCGGTGGCATCGTCGATTGACGACAACACAGCAGATGGAAATTCAGGCAAGTCATTATGCGAAATGTGAATGATACAGTACACTAGTACATCGTTTTCGAAATAACTATACCACTCACTTGTCTGCGAATCTGATTGCACAGGCCTAAAAGCCTCAGCGTAGCCCGCTACGCCTGCGTTTTTAGACCTGCACACTCAACTCCGCATCCTACGTGATTAGTACAGTTATTTACGAAACGATGTACTAGATTGCAGTATTATGTTAAATATGAAAACACTTCTGGATATCCCTGCTTGCTCCCAGCACCAGCATGGTAGCATCTTTATCCAGTACTGTATCCGGGGTAATAGACATTTCCAGCTTGCCATCGCGTTTTAAAGCCATGATAGTGATGTTGTATTTCTTTCTGATATCAATATTTCCAACTGTCTTTCCCAACCAGTTTTCCGGAATGCTGATCTCAAAGATCGCATGGTCATCCGATAACTGGATATAATCAAAAATATGTTCCGAGCTGTAACGGATCGCTGTCCAGTTTGCCAGCTGTTTCTCCGGATACACGATCTCATCCGCGCCATTGCGCAGCAGAAATCTTGCCTGAACATCCCTTGCAGCCCTTGACACTACCAGCTTTGCACCCAGATCCTTTAAATAGGCCGTTGTTTCCAAAGAGCTTTGGAAATCCCCGCCGATCGCCACGATACACACATCAAAATTTCCAATTCCCAAAGACTGTAAAAATTCAATGTTGGTACTGTCTCCTATCTGTCCGCTGGTGACAAAAGGAAGTACTGCCTCTACGCGGTCCTCCTGCTTATCTATTGCCAGGATCTGATGGTTCAGTTCATATAATTTCTCTGCAATATGTCTTCCAAATCTTCCAAGTCCTATTAATAAAATTGATTTCAATGTGATTTCCTCCTTATTTCTGATCCATCATTTTCATTATTTCGCTTCACTCCCATATTGGTCCCTGCCGCATACGGTACGCAGTGGGGTATGCTATATTATCCCACAGTTATCTTCTCCTGTGGGAACTTTGTCATACTCGACCGCATGCCAGACAGCGCCGCAAACACCAGTGTCAGTCCACCTACACGCCCGCAGTACATTAAAGCAATGAGCACCAGCCTTGCAGCTGTTCCCAGCATGGGTGTTACCCCCAGTGTCAATCCTACCGTTGCAATAGCTGAACCTGCCTCAAAAAGGCTAGTGAGTACCGGAAGCCCCTCTGCATAGCATAAAAATAAGCCGCCAAGGGTACATAATACCACATACATCAGCATAACTACTGCTGCATATCGTACTGTTTCGTTTGGAATACGTCTGCCAAAGCACTGGGCATCTTCTTTCCTGCGAAATACAGCTGCCGCAGAAAGCAATAACACCGCTATCGTAGTCATTTTCATACCGCCTGCCGTAGATCCAGGTGCACCACCAATCAGCATTAACATGACCATTAAAAACCGTCCGCCTTCACTCATCTGCCCGAAATCCGCTGTATTAAACCCGGCAGTTCTTGGCGTTACCGCCTGAAACAGGGATAACCAGAACCGTTCCAGTCCATTTCCCCACTGGGATCCGTGAAACTCCCCAAAATAGAAAATAACCGTAGGTACGATCACCAGTATCAGATCTGTTACCAGTATTACCTTGCTCTGCATCCTGTATTTTTTAAACTGCAGCTTATTTGTCTTTATATCTTCCCAGGTGAGAAATCCCAGACCGCCGGTCAGTATGAGCAATACAATAACTGCATTTACAAGCCCGTTTCCAGCATAATAAGTCAGTGACGAGTACTGCTGTCTAACTCCCATCAGGTCAAAGCCTGCGTTGCAGAAAGCAGAAATGGAATGAAAAACGCCATACCAGATCCCTTTTCCCACTCCAAAGTCCTTTATAAACACAGGCGCCAGCAAAATTGCTCCTAACAGTTCGATCAACGCAATACCCTTCAGGAAAAAGCCTGTAAAACGGACAATGCCGCCTACCTGCGGTGCTGAGATCGACTCCTGCATCAGGCTTCTCTGCATCAGACCGATCTTCTTGCCTGAAACCAAGGCTACTGCAATGGTAATGGTAACAACGCCCATTCCTCCGATCTGGATCAGCAGCAGGATCACCACCTGTCCAAAGCAGCTCCAGTACGTAGCTGTATCATGGACGATCAGCCCTGTCACACAGGTAGCCGATGTAGCTGTAAATAAAGCATCCAAAAATGGCGCACTTCCCGGTTCCCTGGATGCAAAAGGCAGCATTAAAAGCAGCGTTCCCACTAATATAACTGCCAAAAAGCCAAATATAATGATCTGAAAAGAAGATAAGGTCTTCTTTTTAAAAAACAATTCCATTATTTCTCTCTCCTTTTACAATCCCTTCCCAACCATTCATATCATTTCATTATGCCATAATCCCCTCAAAGTTTCTGTTAAAAATAAGGTGCTCTGTATAAAGATTGTATAAAGAACACACTCCTATATACTTCCTAAAAATCCCCGCTCTTATCCATATCAGGCAGCTCCATTGCCTGTTGGTCTGAGGGCGCACAGCCAAACATTTTCCGGTATGCCCGGAAAAAGCTGGAATAATCCCCGAATCCAGCCTTTATCGCTGCCTCTGCGGCAGGTGTTCCTTCCGCCAGTTCTTTCCTTGCAATGGTCATTCTTTTATATAAAATGTAACGTGCTACTGTAGTCCCTGCTGCCCGCTTAAAAATCGCTGTCAGGTGGTTTTTACTCATATAAAATTTATCTGCAAGTCCCTCTAAGGTAAGATGCTCTGTAAGATGTTCATTTATATATCGCAGGATCTCCTGGGCCACATCTTCTTTACCTGGTCCCCGCCCCGCCCCTTTCTCATACATTGCAGATAGATAAGCCAAAAGAGATACGATCCGTGGGCGAATTGCAATATTTTGCAATTCCCTACTATATGAACCGCATTCTTCCAGGGAATTAAAATACCATTCTGCCCGAAACTGATCCTCCATATACCCCCAGTTTTTTCCAAGAGTCCCCAAAAGCAGCTGCCTTTCTTTCTCTGTCAAAAGCTCCGGCACAAAATGCAGACGGATCCTGTGATACTCGCTGCCATCCAGCACCCGCAACCCGTGAAAGCAGCTTGGCGGGATGATCAGCAGGCTTCCCGGCTTCGGTATATAAGAAGTTCCCTCTAAAAAATATTCCACATTCCCTTTTACCATGTAGTAGATCTCATAACTGTTGTGGCAGTGCATCTTATACTCCATATCTGCCTCATCACTGCGAGTATGGGCATACACTACCTGTCTTGTTTTAAAACTGTCTTCCTGATACATGTTCTCCCTCAATAATCTGCTCATTTTTCTTCAAAAATGGCTGCTTACTCATGTTTTTGGTGGGTCCCAGATTCATTTTATCAAAACTTGTGCGATTTGCAATATTCTTTACGCACATTACAATGGTTTTTACAATGTACCAGATATATAATAGGCAACGTAAACAAGAGAAAACCGAAAGGGTCCTCCCCCTTTCACACAAACATTTTATCCCCCCTTTATACACATATGTATACAGAAAAGACCAGGTATCCCCAGTACCTGGTCTTTTCGTTTTTTACTCACGACCCCCGCGCTTCGCGCTCTACTGCCTGCTACCCCAGGCGGGACCTTCGTTAATAGTCCAGGAAAAACAAATGTCTGCTTCGCAGCCGCTTGTTTTTCTCTTGGACTCATTACATCCACATCTGGAATAACACCACCATAAGCGGCATGGTCACAATAGCCAGCAGCGTAGTCATAACATTCACTGCGCTGGCATATTTAGAATCATTTCCATATACCTGGCACATCTGGGTAACTGTTGAAGCAGAGGGCGTGATCACTGCCAGAAATACGATCAGCAGAATCTTCTTTCCGTCCGGACTGCCATTTACAAGTCCGCTGACCTTTAACAACAGCAATGCGATCCCCGGAACAGCCACCAGACGTAAAAACGTAATAAAATAGATCCTTCCATTGGTAAAAATACTTTTTAAGCTCATTTCTGCGATCAGCATTCCCGTTACGATCATACTTGCCGGTCCAAGCATGCTTCCCACCGAGCCTAATGTATGGTTTACTATCTGCGGCAGGCGGATCTTTGTGAAAAACAACACCACTCCCGCAAATACAGCGATCATATTAATATTAAAAATTATCTTTCTCCAGTCAATGCCCTTTTCCATACTTAATACGCTTTTTCCATGACTCCACACAAATACCAGCTGTACACTCATAAACACGCAGCCATACAGCACCCATTCCTGGCCCAGTACAAAGGTCACAATAGGCATGATCAGATTTCCAGCATTAGAATAATACACAGATGCCTTTTCAACCTCATTTAAGCCCATCAGATGGCCTGCTGTCCACACAATGACAAGTAATACCACCTGCAGCATAACAGAGGCTGCAAAGGCCAGCAAAAGCCCCTGTACCTTCTCACTGGTATAATCCACCTGGAACGCATTGATGATAACACAGGGAATGATCAGATACAAAACGATCTTTGATATAACCTTGCTGTCTTCCCCCTTCAAAAGCCCTGCTTTTACGATCACATAGCCCATAAATATCATTAAAAACAACTCTGCGATCTGCTGCATCAAAAGTAAACTGATCTCCATAAAATATCCTCAAACCTTCTTTGAACTTGTCCAAAAGCTTCAAAAAGGCTGCCCTTTTGGACAACCTTTTTTCTTCTTTTAATACGGATCTTTCTGTAAATTTTAACCCATGAACTCCCGTAAAGGTGTAATATCAGATGCTGCGGCTCTCTGGTATGCCGGATCATTCTTTATTCCTGCGGCTGCCGCTTCTCCAAATGCATCTTTATAATCCTCATAATAATCATATCTTGTCAGGCGGATATTCATTTCGGAGAGCAGCTCTTCCTTACGAGACAAAGGACCCTCAAAGGACAAATCATGCTCTTCCATATAAGGAACCAGTGCATTATATTCTGCTACAAGACGGGCATTTGTCATACTCTCCACCGGAGTCCGTGCGTCAAACCAATCCGGCATCTTGCTGGGGTTCAGAGGTGGAAGGGGATCGAGTTTTTCACTGGCGGTAGTTTCTGTTGTTGTAGCCGTCTGTGTTGTTGCAGCTTCTGTAAAGACAGCAACTCTGCCCTCTGCCTTTCCATTGGTTTCATAATGGTTATAAAGAGCGGCCGCATCATATCCAAATGCTGCTTTCAGATCAGGATAGGTATCCGCATAAGTCCGATAATCAAAATCAGCCAGACTCTCTGCAGCGCTTACCGGAAATGCACTTCCCATTACAAGCACCATTCCAACTATTGCTATAAGTTTTCCTTTTTTCATGAACTATCATCCTCCTTGGTATTTGCATCTTTAAGTCCATGACACTATTCCTTTATAATGGTTCAGTGTCTTTATAGATAAGCCTATTATACCATGATTAAGGTGTCAAAAGGTAGTTTTTTACAATTTTCTAAAAAATAGAGAAATTCAATCCAAAAATGTTTTGATATTGTTGACTAAAGTGGGATATTGTTGACTAAGGTCCGAAAGCCACCGGTGCACATGACAAATGCGCATTTGGGAGAAAATCCTTTGTTCGTGGACTTGCGCCGCTTATTGTCAGAACTGCGAACCAAACTCGCACGCTTTGCGTGCTCAAACAGTGGTTCTCTGTTCTGACGCTATGCGCGCCCACTCACGGATTTTCAAACAAATGCTTATTCTGTCATGTGCACCGGCGGCTTTCTACGCTATTGGCAATAAAAAATGTAGGAGCAAACCAATAAACAGTTTTCATGCAGGAGGGAGATTATACTTAAGTACGGCATTTTTATGTGACATATCCAATACAGTAGAAAGGGCTCCTCCATGTATAATAAGCATTCGTTAGGCAATTTTGGACCTTTTGTGAGCATAGCGGACAGGGTGGAGGCATTGTTTGAACACGCGAAGCGTGTGAGTTTGCCGGAGCCCTGTCTAACTGGCGGCGGAACAAAAGGTCCTAAATTACCGTGAATGCGTTTATACATGGAGGAGCCCTTTCGAACCCTATTGAACTAAATCCCAACTTAACTTATAACACTTTTTGTCAAATCCCCGGTTACTTCATTTTTATGCAAGTGGCAAAACATAAAACTCCCACATATTTTGCGGTCTTCTGCAACATGTGGGAGTTTCTTATTTTGAATAATTATTTATTATACAATACCCTGAGCGATCATAGCCTCTACTACCTTCTCAAATCCGGCAATATTTGCACCTGCTACATAGTTTCCAGGTACTCCGTATCTTTCAGCTGCAT
Source organism: Lachnospiraceae bacterium (assembly GCA_025758065.1). Lineage (NCBI taxonomy): Bacteria > Bacillati > Bacillota > Clostridia > Lachnospirales > Lachnospiraceae > Lachnospiraceae bacterium. Next base: position 1,272,171 of record CP107199.1, on the reverse strand, counting down.
CTGCTGCCTTTGCGAAGATGTCGATCATGATCTTGTGCAGTCTCTCATCAACTTCTTCAAAGGTCCAGGACAGTCTTAAGGAGTTCTGGCTCTGCTCCAGACCGGAAGTAGCAACGCCGCCTGCGTTAGCTGCCTTACCAGGCATGAACAGGATCTTCTTCTCAACAAACAGGTCTGTAGCTTCTCTTGTAGAAGGCATGTTAGCACCTTCAGCAACTGCGAAGCAGCCATTTGCTAAAAGAGTCTTAGCATCATCTAAGCTCAGTTCGTTCTGGGTTGCACATGGAAGTGCGATATCGCAAGGAATGGTCCAGATTCCCTTACCTTCTGTATAAACAGCGGTAGGAACAGCCTCTGCGTACTCTTTGATACGTCCTCTGCGTACTTCCTTGATCTCCTTAACAACATCTAACTTAATGCCGTCTGCATCGTAGATATAGCCGTTGGAATCGCTCATTGCTACAACCTTAGCGCCGTACTGCTGAGCCTTCTCAACTGCGTAAATAGCAACATTACCGGAACCGGAAACCAGAACAGTCTTTCCTGCGATCTCCTTGCCGTTGTGCTTTAACATCTCGTCTAACATGTATACAAGGCCATATCCTGTTGCCTGGGTTCTTGCTAAAGAACCACCAAAGGTTAAGCCCTTACCGGTTAAAACGCCTTCATATAAACCAGTCAGTCTCTTGTACTGTCCAAACAGATAACCTACTTCTCTGCCACCTACACCAATATCACCTGCAGGAACGTCTGTATCCTTTCCAATGTGACGGTACAGCTCTGTCATAAAGCTCTGGCAGAATGCCATAACTTCACGGTCAGATTTGCCCTTAGGATCAAAGTTAGAACCACCTTTACCGCCGCCCATAGGAAGTCCGGTAAGAGAGTTCTTCAAAGTCTGCTCGAAACCTAAGAATTTTAAGATACCCTGGTTTACAGATGGATGGAAACGAAGTCCGCCCTTGTACGGTCCGATAGCACTGTTGAACTGTACTCTGTAACCCTTATTTACCTGAACCTTTCCATTGTCATCTACCCACGGTACACGGAAAGAAACAATACGCTCTGGCTCAGTGAAACGCTCCAGGATACCAGCCTTGCGGTACTTATCCTCGTTTGCATCAATAACCAATCTTAAAGAATCCAGAACCTCTTTTACGGCCTGGTGGAATTCAGGCTCACCTGGATTCTGTGCAACTACTCTCTCGTAAATTTCATCAACATAAGACATTTGAATACCCTCCTTGGTTTTTATTAATTTTTTGGAATACCGGCTCTATGGGGGTCCGGCTTTCCCAGGGGATACTTGCTTTATTAAGCAGGCACTTTAGAAAAAGTATAGCAAGTTAATTTGTTAAAGTCAAGAAACAATTATATATAGGGCATATATGAAAATCCTAATAAAAAACATAACTCTGGGTTATGAAAAAGCACCATCACTTGTATTTTTAAGGATCTGCACTTTTTCTTCTTCTGTCAGCCCCATCAGCTTTTTCAGATAATCAAATTCCTTCTTAAGCTCTGTACGGCAGATCGCCATATCATCCGTACATACGGCTACCCTGATCCCCTGGCTTAAATATTCTCTCAACGGATATGCTTTCATATCCTGTACCGCTTTGGTGATACGATTGCTGGTCGGACACATTTCAAGGAAAATGCCCTTCTCGCAGATCATGCGCACCACCGCCGGATCCTCATAGCTTCTTACCCCATGTCCGATCCTTGCTGCTCCCATTTCAATGGCACAGGCCACCTCTGCCGCGCCACCGGCCTCTCCCGCATGAATAGTAAACGGGATCTCCTTATCCGCCGCTTTCTTAAACAGTTCTTTATATTTATAGGTAGGATAAAGTGCCTCTGCCCCCGCCAGATCCATAGCCACTACGCCATAGCCTTTCTTTCCCTCTGGCAGAATACGCTTCTTTATATATTCCCCGGTCAACTCCATGGTCTCTTCATTTTCCTTTTCATTTCCAGTGCCGCGCATACAGCAGAGGATCAGATTACATGGCAGTGTGGAGCGTTTAAGCCCCTCTAAAGCCGCTTCTATTACCTGTGCCTGGGATAATCCGTCCTGACAGTGTAACTGAGGCGCAAAACGCAGCTCAGCATAAGAAAGTCCTTCTGCCTTTAATTCTTCCTGCACCAGATATACTGCCTCACTGATTCCTTCCTTTGTCTGCAGTAACTTTAAGGGCAGAGCAAAGCACTGCAAAAACTCATTTAAACTCTGGCAGTCTTCTCCCACAGACAGCACCTGACTTAACTGTTCCCCTTCATATGGCAGTCTGATTCCCTGAAGCACTGCCAGCTTCTTTGCGATATCAGGTGTAATGGCACCGTCTAAATGAAGGTGCAACTCCCCATATCCTAATTTCTGTTCTGTTGCTTCCTTTAAATCAGTTCCCATCTGTAATCCCCTTTCTCCTGTTATACACTCCCGGAATCTTTTTGTATTTAATTTTATGATGTAACCGGATTGCTCCATTGCTATGCAATTCCCGCAATCCTCGAACACCTCAAACTCCCATAAAATGGCATGTTCACACCATTTTATTTCGTTTTCGGTGTTCGGCGTGTCAATAAGTATAAATTGCTTATTTGTGCGAGCACAAACGCAATTTATACTTTTGACACTTACATCATTTTATTGTTTCACGTGAAACATTTTTTAATATTCTGGTCATCTACTGTCTGTTACGTTTACCTGATTTTACCAATAGTATAACGAATTTTTCTAAAAAACACCATAATATTTTCCTGAGATCTTTCCGTACCCGTTACTGTTCATGCGTTGCATGACCAGCAACGGAATTTGCCGTGGCTTCGCATTTAAATACGGCAAATTCCCGCTACCACTACGTTATCGTACGGCACTTTCGGTTCCAAAAGTGCCTACCATGTACAATAACCCGTACCTGATCCTCATACATACGAACAGACCGCCTGCCCCGAAAGGCCGACGGTCTGCTCCAAACACAAAGGATAAAGGTTTTTACCCACAATGGGTTCGATTTATATAAATGATTATTTTCCGTAGTAAGCTCTTAAATACATTTCCTTGATCTCACTCATCAGAGGATATCTTGGGTTAGCGCCTGTACACTGGTCATCAAATGCCTGCTCAACCATGTCATCCAGTCTGTCTAAGAAGTCTTTTTCATCAATACCATATGCCTGAATAGAAGACTTAACACCAACCTGTTTCTTCAGATCCTCGATCTTCTCCATCAGCTTCTTAACAGCTTCCGCATCATCCTTAGCCTGGATACCTACAAAACGTGCACACTCTGCGTATCTTGCCTGGGTATGTGGATACTGGTACTGTGAGAAGGTTCCCATCTTACGTGGATTCTCAGCAGCATTGAATTCGATCACCAGATTTAATAACAGTGCATTTGCAAGTCCATGTGGCAGGTGATGGAAAGCACCTAATTTATGTGCCATAGAGTGGCAGACACCTAAGAATGCATTTGCAAATGCCATACCAGCCATACAGGAAGCGTCTGCCATCTTCTGACGTGCTTCTACATTTCCTGGCTCATGGTAAGCAGTTGGAAGATATTCAAATACATTCTTCATAGCCTTTAATGCAAGACCATCTGTATAGTCAGTAGCCATAACAGAAGCATATGCTTCCAGAGCATGTACCAGAACGTCCAGACCAGATGCGCTGGTCAGTCCCTTAGGCTGGCTCATCATATTGTCAGTATCAACGATAGCCATCTTAGGCAGCAGCTGATAATCAGCTAACGGATACTTAACACCGGTATTCTGATCGGTGATAACAGCAAATGGTGTTACCTCAGAACCTGTACCGGAAGAGGTAGGAACTGCTACAAAGTATGCCTTCTCGCCCATAGTTGGGAAGGTGTATACACGCTTACGGATATCGATGAAACGCATTGCCATATCCATAAAGTCTGCTTCCGGATGCTCATACAGTACCCACATGATCTTGCCGGCATCCATTGCAGAACCGCCGCCCATTGCGATGATCACATCCGGTTCAAATTCTCTCATCAGCTTTGCACCAGCCTGTGCATTTGCCAAGGTCGGATCTGGCTGTACATCAGAGAATACAGTATAGGTAATTCCCATTTCATTTAAACGGTCAGTGATAACATGTGTATATCCATTTTTGTACAGGAAAGAGTCTGTTACGATGAAGGCTCTCTTCTTGCCCATAACGTCCTTTAATTCCTTCAGTGCTACAGGCAGACAGCCCTTCTTAAAGTAAACCTTCTCAGGTGCTCTGAACCACAGCATGTTCTCTCTCCTCTCAGCAACAGTCTTAATATTTAACAGATGCTTTACACCAACGTTCTCAGATACGGAGTTTCCGCCCCAGGAACCGCAGCCTAATGTAAGAGATGGTGTCAGCTTGAAGTTGTATAAGTCACCAATACCGCCGTGGGAAGAAGGTGTATTAATAAGGATACGGCAGGTCTTCATGCGCTCTGCATGCTTCATGATCTTTTCTGTCTCATTTACATTAATGTACAGAGAAGATGTATGACCGTAACCGCCATCAGCTACCAGACGCTCTGCCTTATCCAGTGCCTCATCAAAAGTCTTTGCCTTGTACATAGCCAGTACCGGAGACAGCTTCTCATGTGCAAACTCTTCACTGATATCTACAGATTCAACTTCACCGATCAGGATCTTGGTATCTACAGGAACCTCTACGCCAGCCAGCTTTGCAATGGTATATGCAGACTGTCCAACGATCTTTGCATTTAATGCGCCATTGATCAGGATAGTCTTTCTTACCTTCTCGATCTCACCTGGTTTTAAGAAATAGCAGCCTCTGTATTCAAATTCCTTCTTAGCAGCTTCATATACTGGCTCCAGAATGGTTACAGACTGTTCAGAAGCACAGATCATACCATTATCAAAGGTCTTAGAATGAATAATGGAGTTAACTGCCATACGTACATCTGCAGTATCATCAATGATAACCGGTGTATTTCCGGCACCTACGCCAAGTGCAGGCTTTCCGGAAGAATAAGCGGCTTTAACCATTCCAGGACCACCGGTTGCCAGGATAATGTCTGCATCTCTCATAACTTCATTTGTCAGATCCAGAGATGGAACATCGATCCAGCCAATGATCCCTTCTGGTGCTCCGGCTGCAACTGCTGCATCCAGAACTACCTTTGCTGCTGCGATGGTACTCTTTTTAGCTCTTGGATGTGGGGAAATGATGATCGCATTTCTGGTCTTTAAAGAGATCAATGTCTTAAAAATCGCAGTTGATGTTGGATTGGTAGTTGGGATAACTGCTGCAACCAGACCAATTGGCTCTGCGATCTTCTTAATTCCGTATTCCTTATCTTCCTCGACTACACCAACCGTCTGTGTGTTCTTATATGCATTGTAAATGTATTCAGAAGCGTAGTTGTTTTTGATGACCTTATCTTCTACGATTCCCATTCCAGTCTCTTCTACTGCCATCTTTGCCAGCGGGATACGCATTTTATTTGCTGCGCTTGCTGCTGCGAAGAAGATCTTATCAACCTGCTCCTGTGTGTAAGTTGCAAATACTTTCTGAGCTTCACGCATTGCTGCCATCTTTGCATTTAAGCCTTCTACGCTGTCAATGATCTCCGGAACGACCTGTACTGTTTTCTTTGCCATTTCCATTTCCTCCATGATTCCCTTGTGTTTATGTTTCTTTGTGATACTTTGTGTTTGTTTCATTTAATGTGTTTTTTTCGTTAATTAATTATCAATCTTACATTAGGCATTATATCTCATTGTTAAAAAAATGTCAACAATATTTTTAAACAAAAACAAATTACATCCAAAAAAACATTTTACGAAATCATCAAGATTGCAAACATCCTATGCTCCGAATACAAAAACAATACAAAAACCGCCTGGAACAACAGATTGCATGACGCATTTCCTGTTTTTGTCCAGACGGTTTTCTGTTTTAATTTTCTGTTTTAACCTTTAATTCTCTATTTTAACCTTCTTTTATACGGTCGTTTATTGTTTTTATTTTAACACAATCTGTTTTTTATCCTATGCTGCTACAGACAACAGAATGTTTTTCTGCAGATTTCTACAGAGTCCTACAGATATTTCTTCAAATCTTCTACTCTGTCTAACTTCTCCCACGGAAGATCTACATCCTGACGGCCAAAGTGACCATAAGCAGCCGTCTGCTTGTAGATCGGGCGACGCAGGTCAAGCATCTTAATGATGCCGGCTGGACGCAGATCGAAGTTTTCACGGATGATCTCAACTAACTTTTCATTGCTTACCTTTCCTGTTCCAAAGGTATCTGCCATAATAGAAGTCGGATGCGCAACACCGATCGCATAAGACAGCTGGATCTCGCACTTGTCAGCCAGTCCTGCTGCTACGATATTCTTTGCAACGTAACGTGCTGCATATGCTGCGGAACGGTCTACCTTGGTGCAGTCCTTTCCTGAGAATGCGCCGCCGCCGTGACGTGCGTAGCCACCGTAGGTGTCTACGATGATCTTACGTCCGGTAAGACCACTGTCTCCGTGAGGTCCGCCGATAACGAAACGGCCAGTTGGATTGATAAAGAACTTGGTATTCTCATCTACCATATCAGCCGGGATGATCTCATCAAATACATACTTTTTAATATCCTCATGGATCTGCTCCTGAGTTACATTTTCATCATGCTGGGTAGAAAGGACAACTGCATCCAGACGTACTGGCTTGTCATTTTCATCATACTCTACAGTAACCTGTGTCTTGCCATCTGGACGAAGGTACTTTAATGTACCGTTCTTTCTTACCTCTGTAAGGCGTCTTGCCAGCTTGTGGGCCATAGAAATAGGATAAGGCATATATTCTTCTGTCTCATTGCTTGCAAAGCCAAACATCATACCCTGATCGCCAGCACCGATAGCATCTAACTCTTCCTCTGTCATATGCTTTTCACCAGCCTGCTTTGCCTCTAATGCCTTGTCAACGCCAAGAGCAATATCAGCAGACTGCTCATCAATTGCAGTTAAAACACCGCAGGTATCACAGTCAAAACCATATTTTGCACGGTCATATCCAATCTCGCGTACTGTCTCACGTACAATCTTCTGGATATCTACATAAGCCTTGGTAGTGATCTCACCCATTACCATTACAATTCCTGTAGTGGTAGCAGTCTCACACGCAACACGGCTCATTGGATCCTGTTCCATTAAAGCATCAAGAATAGCATCAGAAATGGCATCGCACATTTTGTCCGGATGGCCTTCAGTTACAGATTCGGAAGTAAATAATCTTTTCTCCATTTGTTCTCCTTTTGTTTTTTGTTCTGTTGTATTGTTGACTTGTTTTTCCTCATTGTGACCCGTTACCCGCCAAAGCGGGCACTGTATTTTGTGATCAGCGAACACGTCACCGGCTGTTCTCCATATACATGGCAATAAAAAAGTCCGCAGCAATTGCGGACTTGAAAATAGCAGATCTTCAAATCCTCTTATTGCTCGATCAAGCAGTTTTCCGGAATCTCCGTACTTTTCTGCTCCTCGCTCAGGCTGGCACCTTCCGGCCCTTTTGCATGTACATCTTGCTTTTACATACTCAACTGGGGTTGCCGTGACTTCGCAGGTCCTTTGTACCTCCATCACTCTGAATAAGGGATATTACGAACTTTTTAATTGTAAATCTTAACGGATTACCTCACATATCTTAATGGATTTGTGCAGGTATGTCAATATCTATTTTTCTCAATGTAAAAATTCAGTTCAGCCATGCACTGAATTTGAATGAGATAGTGTGTTGCAAGCTTGCTTGCATAAGCGCTTTCTCATCCAAATCAGCATATGGTGGAACCACCAAGCTTCTTGTTTTCATGAATATGGAAACAAGAAGCTGTCATGGCTGGACTGTAATAAATTTTTTATCAGCCTACACGCAGCTTAAACTTCTGCACTGCACGCTCAGAATCCACCTTTTCGATCACTGCACCAAGAGCCTGGAGCTTCTCTTCAAAGCATTCATAGCCTCTTTGTATATAACCGATCTCATCTACCACAGTATAACCTTCTGCAGCCAGTCCTGCGATCACCAGTGCTGCGCCTGCACGAAGATCCGGGGCATTTACCTGAGCCCCTGTAAGGCCTGCAACGCCATCAATGACAGCTACATTGCCTTCTACCTTGATGTGGCTTCCCATCCGGGCTAATTCGTCTACATATTTAAAACGGTTCTCAAAAATACTCTCTGTTACCATACTGGTACCACTTGCCAATGCCAGTGTAACTGCCATCTGAGGCTGCATATCTGTAGGAAATCCAGGATATGGCAAAGTCTTGATATCTGTATGTCTCTGGGATGGTTTTCCAACTACACGGACTGCATCATCAAATTCAATGACCTCACAACCGATCTCGATCAGCTTAGCAGAAATAGCTTCCAGATGCTTCGGGATCACATTTTTCACCATGATATCTCCTCTGGTAGCAGCTGCTGCACACATAAAGGTACCTGCTTCGATCTGGTCCGGGATAATGGAATACTCAGTTCCATGCAGCTTACCTACGCCGCGGATACGGATGGTATCTGTACCTGCGCCCTTGATATTAGCTCCCATACTGTTTAAAAAGTTGGCCACATCTACGATATGAGGCTCTTTTGCCGCATTTTCCAGAATCGTCTGGCCTTCTGCCATAGCCGCTGCCATCATAATATTAATGGTTGCACCTACAGAAACCACATCCAGATAAATATGGCTTGCTACCAGATCAATGGCATGGGCGATCACTGCACCGCATTCTATCTGTACATCTGCTCCCAGCGCACGGAAACCTTTGATATGCTGGTCGATCGGCCGGCTTCCAATGTTGCATCCACCTGGAAGTGGTACCTGGGCACTCTTATATTTTCCCAGCAGGGCGCCGATAAAATAATAAGATGCACGGATACGGCGGATATATTCATCATCAACTGACACCTCTTTAATACCGCTGCCGTTGATTTTTACTGTATGACGGTCTATGCGCTCTACTCTTGCACCGATCTCCTGGATAGCTTCCAGCATTACATTAATGTCCCTTACATCCGGAAGGTTATCGATCAGTACATCCTCATCCGTCATGATCGAGGCAGCCAGAATACCTAACGCTGCATTCTTGGCACCGCCGATGGTCACATCACCCACTAACGGATTACCGCCTTTTATAATATATTGTTCCATTACACACCTCTGTTGCTTGCAATCCTTTTAATAGGTCTTAAGAATTCCCTAAAAATTCGTTCACATTTTATTTACATCCATTAAATTATACCATAAGAACGGAATTTGTAAAGTGTGTTGCTTTTTTATTGTTATCATACGGCATCTGCGGGTTACAGTACACGGAATTTTCAGTTCAGAAAATTCCTACCCGTGAAAAGTAACACCTGCGGTTTCAAATAGATCTGCCATCTATGATATTTTATTCAACCTTCAGACCGCATAAAAATCCATTATAAGCACCGGAAAAATATGCATTTGCATCCCCTAATCCCATTTTATAGGTCTCCTGTGTAACCGGATCATAAATACTTACATTATACTGATCATAACCATATAAAAGCAGGCAGGAGCCGTCCGGCATAATAGCAGCTGCCGGAATACCTTTATCAATGAAATAAAGCACCTGGTTTACACTGCAGCCGGAAGCATCAAAGGTCATCAGCCCGCTTTCCTGCCGTTTATTCTTACCAAAGCTGTCCATATAAGAAAGCAGCTCTCTTGCCTGTCCTGCCGGATCCTTCAGGCTTCGGATGGGCTTTCTGTTGATGCGGTCCCACACAAGATACTGGTTCTGATCTGTTACATAACCCATTTTATCGTAAGCAGCATTCACAGCTTTCCCAAAATCCGTAAAGCTTCCCAAATAGCTGCCACTGCCATAAGCATAGAAAATAAGAGTACCATCTTCTGCTACATTTTGTCTGCCAGCAAGCTCCAGCGTGCTTGTATTTTCATAAGAAAATGCCTTTGGCGTTTCTGTTTTCACAGAAGATGACTTGATTTCATTATCTATCTGCACAAAATAAACCCGGCCTTTTTCCTGAGAAGCATACCATCCAATTCCTTCAAAAGGATCTGCATCCACTTTCTGGTTGCACACAATGGTATCCTCATCCTGATAGGAATACTGGTTATCTCCCAGCTTTACCATGCGCTTTAAATGGATACGGCCCTCTTCTGCTGTTACATCCGAAATATAAATCCCCGGCTTCTTATACTCACTCTGGATGTTCATCTCATTATCAGCAATATACATGGCATACATAGGAAACTCCTTTACGTTTCCATTTACCATCCACAGATCACTTTCATGTCCAAATCCATAGATCAGGTCACTTCCAACAAAACCAAGAGCCCGTACATAATCTCCTTCTGGTGCTGCAACATCCTGTTTCTGGGCAGTATCAAAATCCATTACATGAAGGGTCTGGGAATGGTAAGCATCCCCTCCTTCCAGCCATGCCATTTTGCTTCCGTCTGCACTTACTGCAAAATTGTCCTGGCTTAAACCATAGGCCACAGTAACAGATTCGTTACTGTTCAGATCGATACCTGTAACTTTTCCATTTAATAGCAGATAGGTCATTCCATTGTCCCCCAAATATGCCAGTGTGCTGATATCGGATCCCAGCTGGTCAAATCCAGTTGAAGCAGGTACAAAAAACTTTTCCTGCACCATACGTTTTTCTTCATCATAGTGATAGAAAACCACCCCCATCTGTCCTTCATAGCTTCCCCGGTTCATATAACCATATACCAGAAAATCCACATTTCCTTCATCTGTTACTGAAAGTACCTTCACATCATGCTTTTTATAGTCTGCTCTCACATCTTCATTGGAACCGTCTGAAAAGGTAAACAGACATGTGGCCTTTTTATCATGCTGGTCATAACGCCACAGATTACCGTTTACTTTAAAGAGAATATAGCGGGAATTTTCACTCTTTAACGCTTTTATCTGTTTTGCGTCTGAAATTCCAAGTAAAATCCGCTTTCCGGCAAAATTTTTCTGTTCTCCCTGAAATACTTCATTTGCATACCGGTTGTAATTCATCAGATAGATGCGTTTATCATTCCACTTCATGGTAAAGTTATCTTCTGCATTTACCAGTGACTGAACACCGGTACTATCTGTGATCCGTACCTTATACTCTACCTGGATCTGTCCCATAATACCGTCATACACCTGAAGCGTTATCTGTGGTTCGCCTTCCATTTCCGTAGTCAGTCCATCCCAGGTAAGGTGGTCAAAGCTGGCCTTAATGCTTACATTTCCAAGGGAACTGTTGTCCTCTGTGGAATTTGTTTCCAGATAAGATACCAGATCTCTTGCCTGATCATAATCCAGACTCTTTCTTGTAAAATCTTCTGCCAGCCGCAGCATGTCTCCTGCATGATCGCTGTCTGCCCACATAATTCGGGTATAATAATGAATATCCTTTTCCCCAGTGCTTATTTTAATATCCAGCAAATAGGTCTCATTCTGGGTCAGCAGATTCTGAATAGGAAGCACCGCCCGGATATCTTCCCCCTCTGCCTGCCAATCCTCTACCTCAGTTTTCTCGATCAGACGATCCATGCTAAGATTGCGGACTTCATAACTAAGTCCTGCAATCCCATTTCCATATTCCTTTACACGGATTGCCAGCTTTCTATCTTCAGGCAATACAGAAATAGTATCTCCCACTGCCTGATTACCCATATTCTGTATATATCCGTGGAGTGCATTTATATCTTTTCCATCAAATTCTGTATACACCACTGGAAACTCCGGTGCATTCATGGAAGAATACACTGCCTCTTCCTTTTGCATGTTTTTTCTCGCAGCAAAGAAATACACTGCCACTGATGCAGCAAAAACCAGTGTCAGTATACCAGCTGTTCGTATTATTTTTTTCATATATATAAGTCATTCCTTTTTATTACTAAACTGACATGCCTGCTGACGCAGGCATCACCATTCATGAAAGCCGATTGCTCCGCACCTTTGGTGCTCCCGCAATCGTCGCCAGCATTCGCAATCCGCGCTATCGCGCTCCTTGCTCATACCGGCTTGCCCGTCCGATACCCGTGAATTCGCTCATGCAAGCATGACTCATTCGCGGCTGCCGTCCGGGACTTTCATAGTAAACTACAAAATACCTTTTAACCCCAACATCATTGTATATGATACCCTATAAAACTACAACTTAATCTTTTTTTAAGAGATATCCTTATCGCAGGTCATTTTCATTTCCAAAAGTGCCTGCCTATGTACAATAACAAAAAAATACCCTGATACAATGTTTCACGTGAAACATCATGCCAGGATATCTTAGTTTTCTTTTATAACACTTATATTTTACTGCTGCTTATCTATATAGCCCAGAGCCTGTTCCAGTGCTTCCTGTTCTTCATTTCCAAGTACCACCTCTGTCTGCCCCCGGTCCACTTCCTTCATATATATATAGCAGCCTTCTCTGCTATGGATGCAGTTTAATACAAATCCTGTATTAGTGTAGTCTAACAGTGCAAATACAAAGCTTAAATTGCCCCCCATTCCCTGAAAAGCATTATATTTTACCATTCCAAATTTCTGGAAGGATGCACGAAAATTCCGGTTTAAGGTGCGGATAGAATCTTTTGCAGCTCTGTCTTCTGCTTTCAGGTTACGGATCTCTTCAATCTGATCCATGATCACATCTTCCAGTGTCTCTGCATCTTTTCCCCGCATAAAATAGTCATATTTACGGCTCAGGCTTTTTAGCTGCATCATTGTTGATATTAACAAGATCAGCAGTATAAGCACTAAGCCAATCAGTCCCAAAATAAGAAATCCCGGATCAAATGGGAGCTGATTTAAAATACTGGTTTCCATCATGAATGTATCATTCTCCTTCTGTCGATCAGCCGATGGATTCTATCATTTCCACGATTCTTTCCAGTTCCGCTTCTGAATAATATTCTATTTCAATTCGGCCTTTATTTTTGTCTTTATTGTGTATGCTTACTTTAGTTCCCATAACAGATTTCATTCTATCTTCCAGATCCTGATAAATGAGAGCCAATGTTTCATCCTTTTTCTTCTCTTCCTTCTTTTCACCGGAAGCTTCCTTCTGCAGCCGCTTTACCAGACGCTCTGTTTCACGGACGCTTAATTTCTTGTCCAATATTTCTTTTGCAGCCTTTAACTGCATCTGTGTATCCTCTAAAGAAAGAAGAGCCCTTGCATGTCCACTGGTGATAACACCCTGAACAAGCATATTCTGGATCTGTTCATCTAATTTCAATAAACGCATAGTATTGGTGATCGCAGTCCTGCTCTTTGCCACTCTCACTGCAATCTCTTCCTGGGTCAATCCAAATTCATCGATCAGCTGTCTGTAGCCTAATGCCTCTTCAATGGGATTCAGATCCGCTCTCTGTACATTTTCAATAAGAGAGATTTCCATTGCTTCCTGCTTGCTGTATTCCTTCAAAACAGCCGGAACTTCTTTTAACCCAGCTGCCTTTGCAGCACGCCATCTTCTCTCTCCTGCAATGATCTCATAAAAGCTATCGTTTTTCTGCACCAGTAATGGCTGCAGCACTCCATAATTTTTAATGGATTCCGCCAGCTCATTAATCTTCTCTTCATCAAAGGTCTTTCTTGGCTGTTCTTTATTTGGCTGTACCAGATCCAGTTTTAGCATCAGAATACGACCTTTTTCATCCATCTCCTCTGCTGCCTTTGCTTCTGCTTTAGCTTTAGCCTTTTTCTCTGTCTCTTCTTTGTTTTCTTTTACAACATCTTCCCCAAAAATTGCCCCCAGGCCTTTTCCTAATCCCTTCTTTGCCATTATAACTCTTCTCCTCTGCTCATCACTTCCGCTGCCAGCATACGATAACTTTCTGCACCTGTTGACCTTGTATCATAGAGGTTAATGGGCATACCATGGCTTGGTGCTTCTGCCAATCTTACATTTCTTGGAATAATGGTCTTATAAATAGTCTGATTCAGATTGTTCTTTACACTTTCCACTACCTGAAGTGACAGGTTGGTACGTGCATCATACATGGTAAACACAACACCTTCCAGCTCCAACTGTGGGTTCAATTTTCTTTTTACCAGTTCTACTGTCTTTAACACCTGGTTCAACCCTTCCAGGGCATAATACTCGCACTGGATCGGCACCAGTACAGTATCCGCTGCTGTCAGTGCATTAATGGTCAGTATATTTAAAGAAGGTGGGCAGTCAATCAGGATAAAATCATAATTGTCCCGCACTTTATCCAGATAACGTTTTAAAAGCGTTTCTTTATCTTCTACTTCCTGAAATTCAATTTCCGCACCTGCAAGATTCATATCGGAAGGAAGCACGTCCAGATTGTCCTGGATGTTTTTTACTAGGCATTCATCCAGATCTGCTTCTTCTGCCATCATATCATAAACCGTATGTTCATAATCTTCTTTTTCCACTCCCAGTCCGCTGCTTGCGTTTCCCTGAGGATCAAAGTCTACCAGCATTACATGCTGTCCTGCCTCTGCCAGACAGGCTGATAAATTGATTGCTGTTGTAGTCTTTCCCACCCCGCCCTTCTGGTTGGCAATTGTAATAATTCGTCCCATATTTCTTTTTTACATCCTTTCTCAGAAAAACATTCACATTGCCTCTCTGACCATCAAAAACGATTATAGCACAACTTTATACTGTTGGCAAAATGTTTCACGTGAAACATCCTGGTATATCTTAAATCTTTTGTTGCTGTTCATGCATTGCATGACCAGCAACGGAATTTGCCGTGGCTTCGCATTTAAATACGGCAAATTCCCGCTACCACTACGTTATCGTACGGCACTTTCGGTTCCAAAAGTGCCTATCATGTACAGTAACAAATCTTTTGTCCGTTGTCATAGCGTACTCCATGTATTATAATAATTTTAGTACATCCTTTCGTAAATAGCTGTACTGATCACATAGGATGCAAATTTGAGTATGCAGTTCTAAAAACACAGGTATAGCGGGCTGCGCTGAGGCTTTTAGAGCTCTGTGATCAAATTAGCAGACAAGTGAGTTGTGTAGTTATTTCGGAAACAATGTACTAGCAAGAACTGCCGCCGCAAGGTGACATATCCCCTTTATTAACCCATTTTAATAGGAAGAAAGAGATATCTGAATGAAAACAAAAAATAAATTACTTACCTTATTGATCCTTTCATCAGGTGCTGCTGCTGCTACTGCCCTGATCAATAAAGCGGTGAAACTTTCCGCTGTATCAAAGCATATTTTAGAAAGCCGTGTTTCCCTCTGCTATCGCTGGCGTCTGGGAAATATCCATTATACAAAGATTGGTGAAGGAAAGCCATTATTGCTTGTCCATGATCTGGAACCAGCTTCAAGCAGCTATGAATGGCATGAAGTGCGCAAAAGACTGGCAAAAAATCATACTGTATACACCATTGACCTGCTAGGCTTTGGCCGTTCTGAAAAGCCTAACCTTACTTACACCAATTATTTATATGTGCAGCTGCTTTCTGATTTCATCAAATCAGAAATTGGTCATCGCACTGACATTTTAGCCACCGGGGATGCAGCGTCCCTGGCAGTTATGGCCTGTGGAAATTCTCCGGAGTTATTTGACCGTCTGATTCTTGTGAATCCAGAGTCCATGCTTTCCTGCAGTATGGTACCTGGCAAAAATGCAAAACTTTATAAATTTATTCTGGATCTGCCTATTGCAGGCACTTTGATCTACCACATTGCCAGCAGCCGCCAGAACATTGCAGATACTTTCAAAAATATTTACTACTCCAATCCATACTCTGTAACAGCCAGACAAGTAGATGCATATTACGAAGCTGCTCACTTAGGCGAATCACCTAAGTCTGTTTATGCCAGTGTAAAGTGTAACTATACCAAATGTAATATCATTAACTCATTAAAGAAGATTGACAACAGTATCTATCTTTTAGGCGGTACTGACCTGGATGATATGGAAAGCACACTGGAAGAATATAAAACCTACAATCCAGCCATTGAATCTGTACTTATCCCGAATACCAAGCATCTTCCACAACTGGAATCACCTGTTGCATTTTATGAGATATGTGAAACATTTTTGGGACCAGAATAAATCCCGAATGTTTCACGTGAAACATTGCATAAACGCCAGCACCACTTATTTACCTCAGGAGGTTCACTAATGCTTCGTATTGGCTGTCACTTATCATCTTCTAAAGGCTACTGTGCCATGGCAAAGGATGCCCTGAAGATCCACGCAAACACTTTCCAGTATTTTTCCCGCAACCCTAGAGGCGGTAATGCCAAAGCTCTGGATCAAGATGATATCTCCCGCTTTCTCCTTCAGGCAAAAGCTAATGATATCCATCCATTCCTGGCACATGCTCCCTATACCTTAAATGGCTGCTCTGCTGATCCGACTCTTCGTGATTTTGCGAAACGGACCATGGCAGATGACCTTGCGAGATTGGAATCCACTCCCGGAAATCTCTATAATTTTCATCCCGGAAGCCACGTAAAGCAAGGCACTGATGTGGGGATCTCTTATATTGCAGATATGTTAAATGAAATCTTAAAGCCGGATCAGACCACTACTGTTCTCCTGGAAACCATGTCCGGAAAAGGAAGCGAAGTCGGAAAAAGCTTTGAAGAATTAAAAGAGATCATTGATAAAGTAGAATTAAGTGATCATCTGGGAGTCTGCTTAGATACCTGCCATATATGGGATGCAGGCTATGATATTGCAGAACACTTAGATGATGTGATATCAGAATTTGACCGCATTATCGGTCTTGACCGTTTAAAAGCCATTCATTTAAATGATAGTTTAAATCCTTTAGGTGCTCACAAAGACCGCCACGCCAGATTAGGAGAAGGCCATATTGGGCTGCCCGCCCTGAAGCGTTTCATCAATCACCCGGCTCTGGCCCATCTCCCCTTCTACCTGGAAACGCCCAACGATCTGGACGGATATGCAAAAGAGATTCAACTAATGCGTGAAGCATGGGACTATTGACCCGTTGCAGTTGTTAAAGCGATGTCTGCATCAGCAGGCACCGCTTTCTGTTACTTTATAAGGGATCATGATCCGTTTTCCCCTTATACGGTCATTTTCTTCTGCATCAAAGGCTTCCAAAAGCAGTTTTACTGCCTCTTTTCCCTGTTTTCTTCTGTCTTTTTCTACAGAGATCATCTCATCACCTAAAACCTGTGCTGTATTTTCAGCATCCATTCCCATAAAAATGATCTTTTCCATTCCCACTTTTTTACATTTAAAAAGCTCCCTGATACACTGATCAGCTGCTATTTGATTTAAAGCCAAAAATGCATCCGGAAGTTTTTTTCCCTGAAATACCCGACTTAAGTCTTCTGCTTCCCTGAGCACCATTTTCTCTGCCCCGGATATTCCATTATCTTCTAATGCCTGCAAACAGCCTCTATACCGTTCTTCTGTAACAACATCCATTTCAGGCTGTCCCAGTATAATGGCTATCTTTTTGCAGCCTTTTTCCACCAGACGGCAGATACCTTCATAAGCGCCCCGGAATTCATCTGCAAAAACGCCATCCATTCCTGCATTTTTAACATCTTTTTCTGTAAGCACAACTGCAGTTCCCTGTTCTTCCAGTTCCTGCAGTGCACCTCGCAGTTCTTTATTTTCACTGCACACCGGCACTAAAACAAGACCTTTCATGTGCTGGTTTTTCACCTCTTCCAGCCACTTTTTCTCTGTTTTCTGGTCATTTTCGCTATCCATAAAAACAAGGCTGTATCCGTGTTTTGCAGTTTCTTTTGCAGCACCTTCTAATATCTTTCCATACTGTTTTTCTCCCACATTTGGAATAATGATGCCAATATTAAAACTATCTTTACTGCTTAGGCTTCTGGCGATCATATTAGGAGTATAATTATACTCCCTGATGATCTCCATTACTTTCTTTCGGGTATCTTCCTTTACATACCCTGAATCATTTAAAACCCTGGATATTGTAGCACAGGAGACTCCCGCAAGCTTCGCCATTTCTTTGATATTCATAAATTAAATTCTGCCTTTTCCATGATGTATCATTCTGTTATTGTCTGTTTATTTTAGTAACAACAGATAGTTGTCTGTTAATTATGCCTTTTCAGCTCACATGTAACCGGTTTCATATTTATTTCCCACCTAACGGTTCTTTTCCAGGAAGTCCTGCTTTTCTCGGATACTTTGCCGAAATCGGTTTCATTTTTCTGATCTTGATCAAACTTCTGGAGCCTTCTCCTCCTGGGAGCTCAAATCCGGTGACATTTTCAATCTCTCCGCCTAAAATCCCCACTGCTTTTTTCGCCTGAGTCAGTTCTTCTACGATCTCACCAGACTTATAAGGGATAAAATATCCCCCCACTCTTACAAATGGCATACAATATTCTGATAAAGAGGAAAGATTTGCCACTGCACGGGATACGCACAGGTCAAATTTCTCCCTGTAATCCTTATTTCTGCCTCCATCCTCTGCTCTTGCATGGACACAGGTCACATTTTCAAGCCCAAGACGTTCACAGACCTCTTCTAAAAACCGTACTCTCTTATTCAAAGAATCCAGCAAAGTGACTTTCAAATGAGGAAATGCTATTTTCAAAGGGATGCCAGGAAAGCCCGCTCCCGTTCCCACATCAATCAATGAAACCGTTTTCTCAATTTCAGAAAAACCTTTTACAAGGCTCAGGCTGTCACAAAAATGCTTTGTGATCACTGCATCTTCTTCTGTAATAGCCGTCAGGTTCATTACTTTATTTTTTTCCACCAGAAACTGGAAATAATCGTAAAACTGCTCCAGCTGCTTTTCGCCTAACCGGATACCTAAAGGCTTTACGCCCTCTTCCATTTTCCGTGCAAACTGCTCTGTCATAAATTTTCAACCTCTCACTTGCTTCTTTCCAGATATACCATTAATACGGAAATGTCCGCCGGTGACACTCCTGAAATTCTGGAGGCCTGTCCAATGGTAGACGGCTGGATCTTATTTAACTTCTGTACTGCCTCTTTTCTCAGGCTGTTTACCTGGGCATAATCAAAGTTTTCCGGCAGCTTTTTGCCCTCTAACTTCTTAAACTGGGCTACCTGCTGCATCTGACGTTTAATATAGCCTTCATATTTGATCTCAATATTTACCTGTTCCTGTACATCAAAAGCAAGTTCAGGACGGTTTTCATCTACCTCTGCCAGCTTCTCATAGTCCAGTTCCGGGCGCTTGATCAGCTCTGCCAAAGTAGTTCCTGACTTAAGAGGAGTGCTTTCATATCTGGCCAGCAGCTCCTGAACCTTTGGGGTACCGCCGATGGTCGCCTTTTCAAGACGTTCGATTTCTGCATTGATCTGTGCCTCTTTTTCAAGGAGATGCTCATATTCCGCATCACTTACAAGACCGATATCATGCCCGATCCGGCGTAAACGCAGGTCTGCGTTATCCTGTCTTAAAAGCAGTCTGTATTCTGCCCTGGAAGTCATCATACGGTATGGTTCATGGTTTTCCTTAGTCACCAGATCATCAATAAGTACACCAATATAGGCCTGAGAACGATCCAGAACCACCTGTTCTCTGCCCATAACCTCCATAGAAGCATTTACACCTGCCATAAAGCCCTGTACAGCTGCTTCCTCATAACCGGAGCTTCCGTTAAACTGACCGCCTGCAAACAGACCATGGATCTTCTTAAACTCTAATGTAGACTTAAGCTGTAAAGAATTGATACAGTCATATTCAATGGCGTAGGCATTTCTTACGATCCGCACATGCTCCAGCCCTGGCACAGTGCGGTACATTGCATACTGTACATCCTCAGGAAGAGAACTGCTCATACCTCCTAAGTACATTTCATTCGTATAAAGACCTTCTGGTTCCACAAATACCTGATGGCGTTCTTTATCAGGGAATTTTACCACCTTGTCCTCAATAGACGGACAATATCTTGGACCTGTTCCTTCAATCGCACCGGAAAACAGAGGCGAACGGCTTAAATTATCACGGATGATCTTGTGTGTTTCCTGATTTGTATAAGTGAGCCAGCAGGATGCCTGTTCTTTCTGAACGCTTTCGGGATCTGTAGAGAAAGAAAATGGAACCACTCTCTTATCACCAAACTGTTCTTCCATCCTGGTAAAATCAATGCTGCGCTTGTCTGCCCTGGCCGGTGTTCCTGTTTTAAAACGGAACATTTCAATTCCATTTGCGATCAGCGAATCGGTAAGATGGGTGGCTGCCTGAAGACCATTTGGCCCTGTAGGATTGCTCACGTCCCCGTAGATGCATCTTGCCCGCAGATATGTTCCAGTACACAGTACAACCGCTTTCCCATGATATATGGCCCCGGAAAAGGTTTTAACTCCCTTTATCTGCCCTTCCTCTACTATAAGCTCAGATACTTCTGCCTGGCGGATGGTCAGATGTTGGGTATTTTCCATGGTCTTTCTCATCTGGCGGCTGTATTCCTGCTTATCCGCCTGGGCTCTTAAAGAGTGGACAGCCGGTCCTTTAGACTCGTTTAACATCTTAGACTGGATAAAGGTCTTATCAATA
The DNA here is from genome assembly GCA_025758065.1 of Lachnospiraceae bacterium. Lineage (NCBI taxonomy): Bacteria > Bacillati > Bacillota > Clostridia > Lachnospirales > Lachnospiraceae > Lachnospiraceae bacterium. The sequence goes on along the minus strand of CP107199.1, from coordinate 1,251,625 downwards.
TTCTTTCCCATTTCTCCGCCTAATGCATCCAGTTCTCTTACCAGATGTCCCTTAGAGCTTCCACCTACATTGGGATTACAGGGCATGAGGGCAATACTGTCCACACTGACTGTAAATACAATGGTCTCAAGGCCCAGTCTGGCACAGGCTAATGCTGCCTCACAGCCGGCATGACCGGCACCAACTACCACAATATCATATGATTCTTCCAAATATGGCATTTTCTTAATTCCTTCCTGTTTCTATGCGGTTACTGTTCATGCGTTGCATGACCAGCAACGGAATTTGCCGTAGCTTCGCATTTTAATACGGCAAATTCCTGCAACCACCGCGTTATCATACGGCACTTTCGGTTCCAAAAGTGCCTCCCCCATATACTGTAACCTACGCGGTCATTTCCATGTGCATCCAATGCACAAGACCGAGTATTTCCCCATACATTTTACCACATCATTTTCCCATACAGAACTTGGAAAAGATCTCATTTACCAGATCATCTTCCACCGCTTCTCCTAATATCTTTCCAAGCTGCTCATAAGCATTCATCAGATCAATAGAATAGAAATCTTCCGGCATGCCGTCTGATACGCTTTGTTTTACCATTTTAAGACTGTCCAGTGTCTGTTCCAGCGCCTCTTTGTGGCGTACATTGGTAATATAAACCTGCTCATTAAAAGAGAGCTTTCCGTGGTAAAACAGCCGCCTTATCTCTTCCTCAAGAGCTTCAATGCCCTGCTCCTCTTTTGCAGAGATAGGGATCACTCCATGGCCACAGGTATTTTCTAACTCTTTTTTATCTATCGCCATTTCCAGATCTGTTTTATTTAAAAGGACAATTGCTCTGCGCCCCTTAATAAACTCCATGATCTCTTTATCATTTTCATCCAGTGCCCTGGAACCGTCTACCACATAGATGATCAGATCTGCGTCCTCTGCTGCCTTCATAGCACGCTCCACGCCGATTTTTTCCACCACATCCTCTGTATCACGGATACCTGCTGTATCCACCACATTTAAGCTGATGCCCTTAAGATAAATATGCTCTTCCAGGGTATCTCTTGTAGTTCCTGCGATCTCCGTGACAATAGCTCTTTCTTCCCCTAAAAGCACATTCATCAGAGAAGATTTTCCTGCATTTGGCTTTCCTAAAATAACAGTCTTTATCCCTTCCGACATCACACGGCCATCATCACAGGAAGCTAAAAGCCTTTCTACCTGTTTTACCATAGGCTCCAAAGCCTCTAAAAGATGCTCCGGATACCCATCTAATGAAATATGCTCCGGATCATCTAATGCAGACTCAATAAAGGCGATCTCAAATAATATCTTTTCACGAAGCTCCCTGATCTTTCGTGAAACAGAGCCTGCTAACTGACTTACTGAGCTTTTTAAGGCATATTCATTGGTAGACTGGATCACATCTGCCACTGCCTCTGCCTGGGCCAGATCAATACGCCCGTTTAAAAAAGCGCGTTTTGTAAATTCTCCAGGCTCTGCAGTCCTTGCGCCATTCCGGATCACAGTTTCCAGTATCTTCTTTACAATGAACACGCCTCCGTGACAGTCGATCTCCACTGTATCTTCTGCTGTATAGCTGTTAGGTCCCTTCATGATCATGACCAGAACTTCATCCAGACGTTCTTCACCATCATAAATATAGCCATAATGGATCGTATGGGATCTCACCTGGCCCAGATCCTTTGGCTCCCCCTTTTTATTTCTGTAAATGCGGCTTATTACCTGCAGGGCTTCATCACCGCTTATCCTTACGATACCGATACCGGAATTGCTCATTCCAGTCGCTATCGCTGCAATGGTATCTGTTTTCATTCATTTTCCCTCATTTCATTCCCCTATTATACAAAAAAGGCTGTCGCTTATGCAACAGCCTTTCTCATTTTATTTTAAACATTATTTTTTATTTATCAGTTCAGTACTTATAATTACTCCTGTGTGCTTTCACTGACTGTTTCAGTCACAGGCTCTGCCTTTGGTGCAGTCTGGTAAGAACCGCCTCTGCGGTTATTTCCCTTATAACCATAAGAACGGCCTCTGCCGGCTCTGTCATATCTTCCCTTTCTTTCACCGGAAACAGCTTCCTTTTTTAAAGCAATGACTACATGGCGGAAAGGTTCCTCTCCTTCGCTGCGTGTGGTCACATACTTGTCATTCTGGACTGCTGCATGGATGATCCGTCTTTCATAAGGATTCATAGGCTCTAAGGATACCGGACGTCTGGTACGTTTTACCTTATATGCAATATTCTTTGCAAGGGTTTCAAGAGTCTCTTTTCTTCTTTCACGGTAATTTTCCGTATCCAGTTTTACTCTTAAATAGCCTTCTGTTCCCTTATTTACGATCAGGCTTACCAGATACTGTAAGGAGTCCAAGGTCTGTCCTCTCTTACCAATCAGGATTCCCATGTCATCTCCCTCTAAGTTCAGGGAAAGCTCCTGCTCTTCTTCATTGTAAGCAGCTGTAATAGATACCTCAAGGTTCATGGCACCAAAAATCTGGGACAGAAACTCAATCGCCTTATCAGCAATGGTCTCTTTCTTTTTTGCACGTATGATCGCCGGTTTTGCACCGATTCCCAAAAATCCGGCGCTTCCCTTGTCAACCACTTCATACTCCAGCTTGTCACTGGTAGTTTCAAGTTCGATCAACGCCTTCGTAACCGCTTCGTCTACTGTTTTCGCAGTAACCGTAATCATATCCATACGAAACAAACCTCCTATTTTTTATTGCCCTTCTCCTGGCGTTCATTATACTTCGCTACCATACCGGCCTTGGAAGCCAGACTTCCTGGTTTTGCGTCCTGGTTATAATACTTATTGGACTCTTCCACCTGGGCCTTGCTCTTTGCGATCTTAGCCATACGTGCGCTTTCTTCACGGGATTCCTTTTCTTCATACTTTTTCAGCATGTCATCCACGTTTCCAACCTTTGTTGGCGGAAGTCCTTTTTTCGCACGCTTCTTGTTAGTCTTTTCTACATTTTTCTGTACCAGCTCGTCCATATCTACTTTATTTAAGTAAGAATTAATGACCATCTGCTGGATAACGGTAAACACACTCTGTGCTACCCAGTAGATACCAATACCGGAAGCAAAGGTAAAGCAGAAGAATACAGACATTAACGGCATGGTCACGTTCATGGACTTCATCATATCAGAAGTTGGATTTTCTTCCACCTGCTTTGGCTGGTTTGCAGTCATCAGCTTAGTGCTGTACCACTGGCTGGCACCTGCTAAAACAGGAATTGCAATAGCCGCGATCACCATTGTGATGGTTCCTGTACCGCCGCTGAAGAAATTCGTAATCACCTGCCATGGTGTATATGCAATGTTCAGTCCAAAGAAGTTCTGCATCTTCTCAATGGCCTGTACTGCGTTCACACCACCTTCTACGGCAGCTTCACCTGCTGCAGGGAACGCACCGATAAAGGTCTGCCACTGTTGTGCAGTGAATTTATATAATAGATCGATAACTGTATTTACGTTAGTAAAATCAAATTTGTCGCCAGTCATTCTGCATGCCTGTGCAAGCTGTGTAAACACATCCTGTGTCTGATAACCAGCCGGCAGCTGACTGATAACGGTTTCATAATATCCTCTTACAGACTGTACATAAGCCGGGATATTATAGATAACACGGTACAAAGCGAAAATGATCGGCATCTGGATAGCCAGTGGCAGACATCCGCCTGTCATAGATGTACCATACTTTTCGTAAACCGCTTTCATCTCTGCCTGCATCATCATAGCAGATTTCTGGTCGTTTTCTTTGCCCTTGTATTTTTTCTGGATTGCATTGATCTCCGGCTGCATAACAGCCATAAGCTTAGATGATTTCTGCTGCTTAATAGTCAGCGGCATCATCAGTATCTTTGTAACCAGTGTAAACAGGATAATGCACAGACCGATATTCTCAATGCCGAAGGTACTGGTAAAACGGAACAAAAGATCCATGATCCAGCCTAAGATTCCGGCGATTGGCCCCAGAATACCGCCTGTTTTCGTCAAAACAACTGCGCCAGCTAAACTGTTCAAAACGCTACCTCCTTATGGAGCACCTACTGTGCTCGTTTTTTCTACGGAACTGGATCATAACCGCCTTCTGCAAAGGGATGACAACGAAGAATCCTTTTGCAGGCCAACCATGTACCTTTAAACACACCGTACTTTTCCAGTGCTTCAATGGCGTATTGAGAACACGTAGGTGTGTAAATACAGTGAGTGTATCTTTTAAGAGGAGAAAGATATTTCTGATATCCTCTTATCATCAGGATCATCGTTTTTTTTATGATCTTCATTTTCAACTTCACTTCGATTCTTTTAAAATATGATGCAGTCCGCACAGGTGCATATAAGCACCTTCCAAATGTTTGTAATCTGATGCTGCTGCGGCAGTTCTCGCCACAACGATGATGTTTAACCCAGTCTCAATTTTTTCATTGTTCAGCCGGAATATCTCCCGCATCAGTCTGGCAATATGATGTCGTACCACACTGTTGCCTACTTTTTTGCTGACCGATATGCCAAGCTGGTTTGATTCTTCCCCGTTTCTCATTACATACATAACAAGAAGACGATTTGCGTAGGACTTTCCATTTCTGTATATATTCTGAAAGTCACTGTTTTTCTTAATGGAAGGAAATCGTTTCATATAGAATAGAAACTCCTTTTCGTTTCATAGGCAACCGTCAGATCTTCTCCAAAATGCCGGGCATTTTACCTGTCCCTGAACGATTGCACATAAACAAAAAGGCCACATCCTGAAAATGTGGCCTTACTGTTCTCAATGTTCTTAAGCGGTTAATTTAGCTCTACCTTTTGCTCTTCTTGCAGCAATAACTTTTCTACCGCCAGCTGTCTTCATTCTAGCTCTGAAGCCATGAACTTTTGCTCTCTGTCTTTTCTTAGGCTGAAATGTCATCTTCATATTCCGGGCACCTCCTATCAAATATTATCTGGTAATGTGGTAACACACATTTAGACTAGTATAATTAAACATCTTCTCGATTATATAGAAAAAATCGGCCTTAGTCAAGGGATTTTTTGAGGAAAACCGGGAAAAAATTGTGGATAGAAGTCCCTGTGTGTACCGTGTATATCTTTACCCACATTATCCACAATTTGTTGATAAGTTGTGGATAAGTTATGGAAAACCCTTTCTTCTTCCACACTCACACAGTCCACATCCCTATTTTCCCTTTATTTTTCCAATGTGAACAACTCCCCTTTTTTCTTATCCACCATTTGTGGAAAACCGTTCCGTTTTTTATCTTTTTCACTTTCATCCACAGCTTTCCACCAAAGTTATCCACAATATTTTACACTTTTGATTGAAAAAAAAACGGCTTTAGTATACAATGTACTTAGATTGGGCAATTCTGCACTACAGTTTCAGGAGACAGAAAATGATAGATAAAATTAAAGAAAACTGGGAAAAAATCCTACTGATTTTAAAAGAAGAACATGAAGTATCCGATGTTTCCTACCGGACATGGCTTCAGCCTTTAACTCCTTATGAATTCAAGGGAAATACCGTTACCATCATCGTTCCGGAACAGACATTTTTAGCCTATGTAAAAAAGAAATACGGCCTTTTACTGCAAGTTACCATTTCAGAATTCTTAGACCAGGACTGTAATGTGGATTTTAAAGTAAAAGATCAGATTGAGGAAGAAAAGCAGGCGCAGGCTCCTTCCCTTATCCAGAAAAATAAAGCAGTTGTAAGCCCAGATGTGATCCAAAGTGCCAACTTAAACCCAAAATATACCTTTGATACCTTCGTTGTAGGTTCCAACAACAACTTAGCCCATGCAGCTGCACTTGCAGTTGCGGAATCTCCCGGCGAGATCTACAACCCGCTTTTTATATACGGAGGCGTTGGTCTTGGAAAAACCCATCTGATGCATGCGATTGCTCATTTTATTTTAAAAAATAACCCACGCGCAAAGATCCTCTATGTCAGTTCCGAGACTTTCACCAATGAACTGATCGATGCGATCCGTAACAAAAACAACATTACAACCACAGAATTCAGGGAAAAATACCGCAATAATGATGTTCTTCTCATTGATGATATCCAATTTATTATAGGAAAGGAAAGTACCCAGGAGGAATTTTTCCATACCTTTAATACATTATATGAATCAAAAAAGCAGATTATCATATCTTCCGATAAACCACCAAAAGAAATTGAAACCCTGGAAGAACGTCTGCGCTCCCGTTTTGAATGGGGTCTTACTGTAGATATCCAGTCTCCGGACTATGAGACCCGTATGGCTATTCTGCGCAAAAAAGAAGAAATGGAAGGCTATAATATTGACAATGAAGTAATTAAATATATTGCCACCAATATTAAATCCAATATCCGTGAGCTGGAAGGTGCCCTCACAAAGATCGTCGCTCTCTCCCGCTTAAACAAATGTGATATTACCTTAGGTCTGGCGGAAGAAGCCTTAAAAGATATTATTTCCCCAAATGCCCAGCGGGAAGTAACACCAAACCTGATCATCCAGGTAGTTTCCGACCATTTTGGCATTACGCCTCTTGATATTTCATCTCAGAAGCGTACAAAAGAGATCGTTTATCCAAGACAGATCGTTATGTACCTATGCCGGAATATGACGGAAACTCCTCTGCAGTCTATAGGCCGTATCTTAGGCGGAAGGGACCATACTACCATCATCCATGGCTCTGAAAAGATCGCTGCAGATATGAACAAAGATGACAATCTTAAAAATACCATTGAGATCTTAAAGAAAAAGATCAATCCACAATAGCCTGTGAAAATACTGTGGATTAATTGTGGACAGACCGGCAGTCGTTTTTCGCGAAAATTTTTCAAAATTTAACCTGTGGATAACTTTAAAGCTATTCCGAAAAAATGTGGATGATTTCCACAACGCTTTCCACACCGGTTTTCCACTGTTTTTCAGGGTTTTTTCCACTTTTGCACAAACCCACAGCCTCTACTACGGTTTCTACGAAAAATAATTCTTTATATACCCTATTAGAGGGCACTCATACGCAAACAACTCAGAAAGGAAGTTATCAACAATCATGAAGCTCAGATTTCAGAAAGATGATATTGTTAACGGCATCAGTATTGTTATGAAGGCCGTTCCTTCTAAAACAACCATGTCTATTTTAGAATGTATTCTCATCGATGCTTCTTCTGGTGAAATCAAACTGACTGGAAATGATATGGAGCTTGGAATTGAAACAACTGTAAATGGTGAGATCCTTGAACACGGAAAGATCGCTCTGGATGCAAAGCTTTTTTCCGAGATCACCAGACGGGTATCCAGCCAGAACGCAGTAGTTACTATTGAATCTGATGATAAATTCAATACAACCATCAGCTGTGAAAATTCTGTATTCAATATCCAGGGCCGTGACGGAGATGAATTTTCCTATATTCCTTATATTGAAAAAAATAAGTATATCAGCCTGTCTCAGTTCACTTTAAAAGAAGTGATCCAGCAGACGATCTTCTCCATTTCACCAAATGACAGCAACAAAATGATGGCCGGTGAATTATTTGAAGTCAATGAAAACCAGTTAAAAGTGGTATCTCTGGATGGCCACCGTATTTCCATCCGCAATGTTACCTTAAAAGATCATTATGAAAATACAAAAGTGATCGTTCCTGGAAAAACATTAAGCGAGATCAGCAAGATCTTAGGTGGAGACAATGAAAAAGAGGTGCTGATCTACTTCAGCACAAACCATATTTTATTTGAATTTGACCAGACTATCGTTGTTTCACGCCTGATCGAAGGAGAATATTTCCGTATCAACCAGATGCTTTCCAGTGACTATGAAACAAAAGTAACCATTAATAAAAAAGAATTTTTAGACTGTATTGAGCGCGCCACTATCCTGATCCGTGAAAATGACAAAAAACCGCTGATCTTAAATGTTGGCGATAATTCTATGGAATTAAAGTTAAATTCCAGTTTTGGTTCCATGAATGCGGAACTTATGATCCACAAGACCGGAAAGGACATTATGATCGGTTTTAATCCTAAATTTTTGATCGATGCCCTCCGTGTGATCGATGATGAAGAGATTAATATTTATATGATGAATCCAAAGTCCCCATGCTTTATCAAGGATGAGGAGGCTAACTACATCTACCTGATCCTTCCGGTAAACTTTAATGCAGCTTCAGTATAATGCATAATTATGCACTATAAATTTATATATGTCCGCATAACACGGACGGAAAGGGAGTACAGAACATATTATGGAAACCATTAAGTTAAGGGATGAATATATCAAACTGGGTCAGGCTTTAAAGGCGGCCGGTTTTGTTGAGTCTGGTGTGGACGCAAAATATGCCATTGAAGATGGTCTTGTATATGTAAATGGAGAGCAGGCTTTCCAGAGAGGAAAGAAGCTGGTAGACGGAGATGTTGTCACCTATGAAGGCCAGACTATTAAGATCATCAAATAAATTTTAACTGTTGAAAGAGAATTTCTATGACTATTGAATCCATAGAACTTAAGAATTACCGCAATTATGAAGAACTGCATATGGAATTGAGTCAGGGAACCAATATTCTCTACGGCGACAATGCACAGGGAAAGACAAATATCCTGGAAGCGGTCTATGTGTGCTGTACTACCAAGTCACACAGGGGGGCGAAAGATAAGGATATGATCCGTTTTGGAGAAGATGAATCCCACATTAAGCTCCAGATAAAAAAGGGTGTGGTCCCCTGCCGCATTGATATGCATTTAAAGAAAAATAAAACCAAGGGGATTGCTGTAGACGGTATCCCCATCCGGAAGGCAAGCCAGCTGTTTGGACTGGTCAATGTGGTATTTTTCTCACCGGAGGACTTAAATATCATAAAAAACGGTCCTTCTGAGCGAAGACGCTTTATTGACATGGAGCTTTGCCAGCTGGATAAAGTGTATGTCCATTCTTTAGTCCAGTATAATAAAGTCCTTCTCCAGCGGAACAAACTTTTAAAAGAACTTGGTTTTCATCCGGAATATGAGGCAACACTGGATGTATGGGATGAACAGCTGGTGCGTTTTGGAAAAGAAGTGATAAAAGCCAGGAGAGACTTTATCCATCAGCTGGGGGACATTATCAAAGAATTGCATACAAAGCTTTCCGGGGGCAAAGAAAATATAGAAGTGATCTATGACCCGGATACAGAGGAAAATGAGCTGGAAGCGGCGGTAAGGAAGAGCCGGCCGCAGGATATGAAGCAGAAGACTACGCTGGCAGGTCCCCACAGGGATGATATCAGCTTTGTAGTGAACGGCATTGATATTCGCAGGTTTGGTTCCCAGGGCCAGCAGAGGACAGCTGCATTATCTTTAAAGCTTTCCGAGCTGGAGCTGGTCAAAAAGATCAGCCGGGATGCTCCGGTGCTTCTGCTGGATGATGTGCTGTCAGAACTTGACAGCAGCCGTCAGAACCAGCTTTTAGATGCCATACAGGATATCCAGACTATGATCACCTGTACCGGTCTGGAGGATTTTGTGAACCACAGGTTCCACATTGACAAGATATTCAAGGTGGAAGAGGGAAAAGTTACAAGCCAAAATTAAATTATACAGATATACAGGTTGCAGAAAAACGGTAAAAGATCGTAAGGCTGCTGACTGAAAAAGAAAGGAAGATATAGAACATGGGAGAGCAGTACGGAGCAGATCAGATTCAGATTCTGGAAGGACTTGAGGCGGTCAGAAAACGTCCTGGCATGTACATTGGCAGCACATCTGCCCGCGGACTCCATCATCTGGTTTATGAGATCGTAGATAACGCAGTGGATGAGGCGCTGGCAGGATACTGCGATTCCATTGATGTGACCATTAATCCGGACAATTCCATTACCGTAATTGATGATGGACGTGGAATTCCGGTAGATATCCAGAAAAAAGCAGGACTTCCTGCAGTAGAGGTTGTATTTACCATCCTTCACGCAGGTGGTAAGTTCGGAAATGGCGGTTATAAAGTATCCGGCGGTCTCCACGGTGTAGGCGCATCTGTTGTAAATGCATTGTCTGAATGGCTGGAAGTTTTAGTATACCGTGATGGAAATATTTATAAACAGCGTTATGAAAGGGGCAAAGTCTGCTATCCGTTAAAAGTGGTAGGAAACTGCAGCGCAGATAAGCATGGTACTACTGTTACCTTCCTTCCGGATAAGGAGATCTTTGAGGAAACCGTATATGATTATGATACATTAAGAATCCGTTTAAGAGAAACTGCTTTCCTCACTAAGAACTTAAAGATCATTTTAAGAGATGACAGAGAAGAAAAGAAAGAAGAAACTTTCCACTATGAAGGTGGTATCCGCGAGTTCGTTACCTACTTAAACAAGGGAAAAGCACCTCTTTATGAAAATGTTCTTTACTGTGAAGGTACAAAAGAAGGCGTTTATGTAGAGGTTTCCATGCAGCATAATGACTCCTATACAGAGAACATTTATACATTTGTAAATAACATCAATACTCCGGAAGGCGGTACCCACCTTACCGGCTTTAAGAATGCCCTTACAAAGACCTTTAATGACTATGCGAGAAAGAACAAGCTGTTAAAGGACAATGAAGAAAGTCTTTCAGGCGAAGATATCCGTGAGGGCTTAACAGCCATTATAAGCGTTAAGATTAGCGAACCCCAGTTTGAAGGCCAGACTAAACAGAAACTGGGAAACAGTGAGGCAAGGGCAGCTGTAGACAGCATCGTAAGCGAGCAGCTGACCTATTTCCTGGAGCAGAACCCGGCAGTTGCCAAGGTCATGTGTGAAAAGTCCATTCTGGCACAGCGTGCAAGAGCTGCAGCAAGAAAGGCACGGGATCTGACACGTCGCAAATCGGCTTTAGACGGTATGGCTCTTCCAGGAAAACTGGCAGACTGTTCTGACAAGAACCCTGAAAACTGCGAGATCTACATTGTAGAGGGAGATTCTGCAGGCGGTTCAGCAAAAACTGCACGTTCCAGAGCGACACAGGCCATCCTTCCTCTTCGCGGAAAAATCTTAAACGTAGAAAAGGCAAGAATGGATAAAGTCTATGCTAATGCGGAGATCAAGGCTATGATCACTGCTTTTGGCACCGGTATCCATGATGATTTCGACATCAGCAAGCTGCGCTACCACAAAATCATCATCATGACCGATGCGGATGTAGATGGTGCCCATATCAGTACGCTGCTTCTTACATTTATATACCGTTTTATGCCGGAGCTGATCAAGCAGGGCTATGTATATCTGGCTCAGCCGCCGTTATACAAGATCGAGAAAAATAAAAAAGTATGGTATGCTTACAGTGACGAGGAATTAAATTCCATTCTTATGGACATTGGCCGTGACAACAGCAACAAGATCCAGCGTTACAAAGGTCTGGGAGAAATGGATGCAGAGCAGCTTTGGGAGACTACCATGGATCCGGAACGTCGTATTTTACTGCGCGTGACCATGGATGAAGAGACCACATCAGAAGTAGACCTTACTTTTACTACGCTTATGGGTGATCAGGTAGAGCCAAGACGGGATTTCATTGCCCAGAATGCAAAGAAAGTTAAGAATCTGGATATTTAACCAGATCAAGAAAGAGCAAGCCTCTTCTTCAAATCCGCATCCTACGCGATCAGTACAGTTATTTACGAAATGATGTACTAGTACATCGTTTTCGAAATAACTATACCACTCACTTGTCTGCGAATCTGATTGCACAGGCCTAAAAGCCTCAGCGTAGCCCGCTACGCCTGCGTTTTTAGACCTGCACACTCAAATCCGCATCCTACGCGATCAGTACAGTTATTTACGAGACGATGTACTAGTTATGGGCAGGCAGTGTAACCGGATTGCGAATATCCTTCGGCTTGACTTATGAAAGAGAGTACATTTACGCATAAAGGAGATAAATTATGGAACCGAATGTATTTGACAAGGTTCATGACGTGGACCTTAAAAAGACCATGGAACAGTCCTATATTGACTATGCCATGAGTGTTATCAGCGCCAGAGCACTTCCTGACGCCAGGGACGGCTTAAAGCCGGTACAGCGCCGGGTGCTGTTTTCTATGATAGAGTTAAACAACGGACCGGATAAGCCACATCGTAAGTGTGCCCGTATCGTTGGTGATACTATGGGTAAATATCATCCTCATGGTGACAGCTCCATTTACGGGGCATTGGTCAATATGGCACAGGACTGGTCTACCAGATATCCATTGGTAGATGGTCATGGAAACTTTGGTTCCGTGGATGGTGATGGTGCTGCAGCCATGCGATATACAGAGGCGCGTTTAAGCCGTATTTCCATGGAAATGCTGGCAGATATCAATAAAAATACAGTAGATTTCGTGCCCAACTTTGACGAGACGGAAAAAGAGCCTGTAGTATTGCCTTCCAGATTCCCAAATCTGTTAGTAAACGGTACTTCCGGTATTGCCGTTGGTATGGCTACTAATATCCCGCCTCACAATCTGCGAGAAGTTATTGCAGCTGTTGTAAGAATGATCGATAACCGTGTAAATGAGGACCGGGAGACTTCTTTAGAGGAAATCATGGAGATCATCAAAGGACCTGATTTTCCTACAGGAGCTACCATTTTAGGAAAAAGGGGCATTGAGGAGGCATACCGCACCGGCCGTGCAAAGATCAAAGTGAGAGCTGTGACTAATATTGAGACTATGCCAAACGGAAAGTCACGTATTATAGTTACAGAACTGCCATACATGGTAAATAAGGCCAGACTCATAGAAAAGATCGCAGAGCTGGTAAAGGAAAAAAAGGTGGACGGCATTACCTATATCGGTGATGAATCCAACCGTGAAGGTATGCGCATTAATATTGAGCTGCGCCGTGATGTAAATGCAAATGTTATCTTAAACCAGCTGTTAAAGCATACACAGCTGCAGGATACATTTGGTGTGATCATGCTGGCCCTGGTGAACAATGAACCAAAGGTCATGAACCTGCACCAGATGCTGGACTGCTACATTGCCCACCAGGAGGATGTAGTAAGACGCAGGACCCAGTATGATTTAAATAAGGCAGAGGAGCGTGCCCACATTTTACAGGGCTTGCTGATCGCCTTAGATCACATTGATGAGGTCATCCGCATTATCCGTGGTTCTGCAAATGTAGCAGATGCAAAAAATCAGTTAATGGAGCGTTTTGGCTTAAGTGACGCACAGGCTCAGGCAATCGTAGACATGAGACTGCGTGCTCTTACAGGTCTGGAACGTGAGAAGCTGGAAAATGAATATAAAGAGCTTCAGGTACGTATTGCAGAGTTAAAAGCAATCCTGGCAGACGAGAAGAAGCTTTTAACCGTTATCAAAGAAGAAATCAATATTATCGCTGAGAAATATGGTGATGACAGAAGAACTGCCATTGGTTATGATGATGATATGTCCATGGAAGACCTGATCCCGGATGAAGATACCGTGATCGCTATGACTCATTTAGGCTATATCAAGCGTATGGATGTAGATAATTTCAGAAGCCAGAACCGCGGCGGAAAGGGCATTAAAGGAATGCAGACGATTGAGGAGGACTATATTGAAGACCTTCTTATGACTACCAATCATCATTATATGATGTTCTTTACCAATACAGGCCGTGTATACAGGATCAAGGCATATGAGATCCCTGAAGCAGGCCGTACAGCCCGTGGAACAGCTATTGTCAATCTGCTGCAGATGCAGCCAGGTGAAAAGATCACGGCTATTATACCGATGCGTGAGCTGAATGAGGATAAATATCTGTTTATGGCTACTAAGAAGGGTATGGTAAAGAAGACCCCGATGTTAGAATACGAAAATGTTCGGAAGAATGGACTTCAGGCAATCGTACTCCGCGACGATGATGAACTGATCGAAGTAAAGGCCACAGACAATACCCAGGATATCTTCCTTGTGACTAAAAAGGGAATGTGTATCCGCTTCAAGGAAACAGACGTAAGAGTTACAGGCCGTGTTTCAATGGGCGTTATCGGTATGCGTTTTGATGAAGATGATGAAGTCATTGGCATGCAGATGGAAAGTCAGGGAGAACATCTTTTAGTTGTATCTGAAAATGGTATGGGCAAGCGTACCCTGATCAGCGAATTTAATGCACAGAACCGCGGTGGTAAGGG